>JBOHQX010000334.1:0-3218 GCA_050732395.1 bacterium | reverse complement strand
GATTACATGAGTGAAAAGTCCGAGTATGTCATGCAGAAGGCATCTTGGTAGATTCGGCACCTAGGCCTGAAATCGGCACTGTGCCCGAGTCAACCAAGATCCCTGCGGGATGACATTTCAGGGTTTTCGGACAGGCTCTAAGCACAATCTGCGATAATCTGCGTCCGGGGCCTTTCCGGGCCTTGCCGGCAAGATTGACTATCTCGTTTCTCTCTGTTTCAATATTTTCAGCGCATTCTCACGATAAACTTTCCTCAAAACCTGATTGCTCAAGCCAAAGCCATGCAAGGCCCAGTGATAGCCGAATTGCTCGGACTCATAGAAATGCTCATCGGAGCTTTCCAAGATTCTAAACGTGATCTGATACATCTGCTTGTCAAACCCCATGTCTGTGCCGTAAAGTATGCGATCTTGATACTTTTCGAAAAACTTGTTCATGTAGCGGGGTATGGGCGCCGTTTCGGCGTAACGGGCGCCAATTTCCGCGTAGAGGTTTGGATATTTGTCGAGCAGCGCGGCAAGGATGCTCAGGTCGTAGCAACAATTGGCATAATGTGACGCGATAAATGTGGTTTTGGGATGGCGCTTTACCGCATTTTCCAGCGTCCGCACCATCTCGGCATGCCCGAGTATGCCCTTTTGATTATCCAGCCGCCACTCATACGCGTTCATCAGCCCGTCGTTGGTGGAATCCATGGGCACATACATCCACATGGGTTCGGCTACGTGGATCTGTACGGGAATGTTTAACTCGGCGCATTTCTGTAACAGCGGATCCATGCGCGCATCGTCGATGTGCATGCCCCAGGCTTTGGTGGGGTAATCGTAAAACAGGCCTTTGCCCTTGTCCCCCAACTCACCCACGCCCGTGGCGCCCACTTTGACGCAACGCTCGAGCTCGGCAACGGCTGCCGGGCCGAAGCCCGGCTTATCATATCCGGTGAAATCGAACCCGCACCATATCTCGAAGCGACCCGGATGCCTGGAGTAGAGCGCATAAATGGAATCGAAGCGCGCCCCGGTCGAATAGCCCAAGATCATGGTTTTCTCGACGCCAACTTCATCCATGGTTTTTACCCATTGCGCGATTTCTTCCGGCCCCTTGGCATAGGGGTGCGAATGAACGTCAATGATGGGGTATTTGGCTTTTTGAATAAGGGTGACCGGTATTTTGTAGATGGATTTGGGCCGGTAGTCTTTGAGCAAGAGCTGATCGGGGGGTGTTTGGGTCTGCGCTAAATTGCCGCTACCCCAAAACACGCCACAGAACAGTGCAAGAGCTGTCCCACTGGAGGTGCTCATTTCCATTCTCACCTTTCTCCTCGTTGCACAACTTCACGATAAGGCGTTTTTGATTTGTACAATTGCAATCTTGCCTGTATCTGATTTGCCAAACTGCGCTGCCCTTCGGCAACGGCCAATTGCTGCGCTTGTTGCGCAGTTTGCACTGCTGCTTCAAACTGGCGATTTTCAGCATATGCTGCGGCTAATGCATCCAGCGCGCCGGGTGAGCGATTCGCGGTTTTCTCACAAAGCGTTTTGGCAAGTTGCAGCGCTGCTTTGCCATTTCTGAATTCCGTTTCTGAGGCGGTGGCCAGCAACCAGGCCAATTGATAAGCGAGTCGTGCATCATTTGGCGCATGTCTCATGCCTTGTTGAAACGCGTGCCTTGCCTCGGCCGTGCGGCCGGCGCGCTTGCAAAACGTACCGAGATTCAAATAAGCATCCGGCAGCGTGGAGTCAAGCTGCACCGCTTTTTCGACCTGCGCTATCGCCTCTGCGATTTGGCCGGTCTCGAAGAGCGCCACGCTCAAATTGTTCAGCGCCTCGACATAGCCAGGATTGAGCACGAGTGCCTGACGATAATGTTCTGCCGCTGCGGAGAATTCTCCCTGATACTGCAAAGCCATGCCGAGATTGTTGTGCGCCTCGGCATCCGGCCGGACGGCGAGGGCCAATTGCAATTCATGCACAGCTTGATCATATCGGCCCGCCGCCAGGTGCCTGCTGGCGCGCATGCGCCGCCAAAACGAGCTTACACCTTCGGCACTCATCTCGGTAAAAACCGGATCGGGCATTTCCATCTTCGCCGGCAGCTTTTCGGCGAGCTGCATATGATGCTCGGCATTGGCCATATCGTGCGAGCGGCGATAGGTCTCAGCGATAATGCTCCGCGCTTCTCTGAATCGCGGCGCCAGCGTGAGGGCTTTCAGTGCATACTCACGAGCAGCCGGCAGATCATTCCTTTCCAGCGCAATTTTCGCCGCGCCCAGATAGGCATGCGGCAATTTGGGCTGACCATTTAAAGCGGTTTGAAACGAAACTTCGGCTTTTTCCAATTCTCCTGCAGCCAGCAAGGCCTGGCCACAACGAACTTGCCCAGGTGTGTAATTGGGATTCAACGCGCGGCTGCGTTCGTACCAAACGAGCGCCTCGGGCGAGCCGGCCTCGGACAAGGCAAACGCGCAATAATATGACCAGCGAAATTCTTTTGGATCAAGTGTCGCCGCCTGCTGGAAGCATGGAATGGCTTCACGCTGGAAGTCATGGACATAAAGATTCATCGCCAATTTTCCCCAATGCCGAGCTGATTTTGGATCTCGTTCAACTTCTTTGCGCAGTTGGGTGAGCTTCTCCATGACTGGCGCTTCAGTCCCGGCATAGTCCGGGTCCGGGATGGCGGATTTGTTCGAAAGAAGACGTAATCTGAAGTCCCAAAATCCCGTAATCAAAATCACACCTAGTCCAATGCCGGCGATAAGCCATCGTCGATTTTGGAGAGGCACGGTTCGCATTGGTACAATCTTGGGCATAGTGATATGATTCACAAGCTGAGGGCCCTTGTCAGGATTCAGAGTGTGTGAAAACCTAAGAAATAGTCTCCCTGAGGGGAGTCGAAGGGTGCCAAATTCAATGAACTGGCTTCGACTTCGTTCAGCCTGGCGCGAAACCAAACGTTCTCACACAGTCTGGTCCTTCCTGAATTACATCGTGAGCTTCTCCTGGAGCCTGAATTTTGCGGGGCAGCATCGCCTTAGTGCTCTGCCTCGTAAATTCGGTAACGTATTTTGTATTGCTCAACTCGCCCCACCCTTTTTCTGTTCATCTCTAGGCTCTTAATCCCGAAGGGATGCAATGATTATAGCTCGATTCCACGAAACCAGCATCAATAACCCCGAAGGGCATAGGTGTCAAGCTAAGCGAACATCGATTCGAGC
>JBOHQX010000333.1:0-7386 GCA_050732395.1 bacterium | reverse complement strand
AGCCACAGAATCACACAGAAATACACGGAATGGAATGAGCTATTTGTCATTATTCGCATTCAATAATTCCGTGCGCTTCCGTGTAATTCCGTGGCTATGCTTTTCTTTTGGTTGCGGCTACGCCGCGCTGCGACTCTCTGTGCGCTCTGTTTCTCTGTGTTGAAAAGGGAGTTAACAGATGACAAAGATTTTCAGAATTCTCTTCTAGGTTTAAGCGATTGGTCTAACAAATTTAGAATAAAATTCCAACTTTTTTTATCACCAACGGATACGTGAAGACCTACGGAAAAAACTCTTGGTCCATTCATCCGTTGGGCTTTACGTATCCGTTGGAGCTGCTCTCAGGGCTACGATTTTCAGCTTGTAGCATCTTTGCTTTCTAGAAATGGACGCTGTCTGCATTTTACTCCATCATAATCCCCATCCCCGGCTCCCTGAACTTGATGGTCGCCACCACCTGCCCGTGATCCGATCGGGTCTTCGATACTTCTTCATGGCTCAACGTTTCGTCAATCAAGTGATCATTCAAGATCTTGACATATTCTACAAAGCCGACGCAGCCGGGATTTGATCTCACAAACTCATCGTTGACAAAAATGTGATCGAGGCTTTCGTAGAAGCCATTGAAAATGTGGGTATAATAAAAATCCTGATAACTAACCCTGGCCTGTATATCCTTGACGTTGTTCAAGAGAATATCCCAGATCGCGGCTTTTTTGTTTTGCGGCAAATATCGGTAGGGCGCCGTGCCGGAGATGATTTCACTGGTGACGGCGTGGACATTGTCGTTGATATCACCCATCAGGATAACGGGTTTTTTATTGTTGCGCATGGTTTCGACCAAAATGTATCTCAACGCCGTTGCCTCCGTTGCGCGCGTCACCAAAGCCAGCGCTTGTCCCCAAGCGACTTCAAGAGGATCGTCCTTGTCCACGTCCTGGCCGCGGAAAATCGGACGCTTCGATTTGAGATGCACCACAAAAACAATCAATTCAACCGGACCGTGGACCGAATCGATTTGCACCGTCGCTTGAATAACCGGGCGGGAAAACGCCTTGATTTCGAAAGGCTTGTTCTCGATGGTCAGTATCGCCGAGCCCGGAAAGTCGGCAATCACTTTGTGACTCACGATCGGGAAGCGTGAGACCAGTGCCACGCGCGGAGAGTTACCGGTTTCATTTCCTACAATGATGCTCGCGTTCGTATACTGATTGGAGGCGTTGACGACTTCCTGCAGCGCGGCCGCATGAAAAACCTCCTGAAAGCCGACGAGGTCCGCATTCATGTGAATGAGTTGATCGGCGAGCCAGCGCTTTTTCTCGAGATATTCGGCGTCTTTGTACTTCTTATTGTTGTAATAGACGACGTTCGGCAACACCAAATTGAAGAGATTGAAGAGGCCAATGGAGAATCTTTTGAGTGCCATGGGAGCTACTCCAAATGATTTCACGACTGTTGCTGTGCGCGTTTATGTATTCGAAGCCTGGCCGAGAACCTGAGTTTTCCATCCCGGAGGGATTTTGGCTGACTCAGGCACAGGATTTTTTCCGGGTCCGTCTGCCGAAACTACAAAGATACTCTCCGCCTCAAAAAATGGGGTTTTCGGAGAGGCGCCTGCCGGTCTAAATCAAGACTTTAGTCTCGAATTGATCACAAAATAGTCAGCTCTATGGAATATCTCAAGCATATAAATCAGTCCCGGCCAAATTGTGAAGTATGGTAAACAAGTAACTACACCAGCCTTTCAGATAAGCTGAGAGCTGAAGCACTTCGTACAGCATCAAATTTTACCCGCGGATTGAAGAACCCCACAGATAATAGCTTCGTCGGTGGGATTCTTCAATCCGTGTGGAAACCTCAGAATGTTATTCTATTTCCGGCAAATGCAAAAGCGACCAGGTGGCGCTCTGAACAATGACATTCAATTTATAGATTGACACACCAGTTGCTTCTGACTATATTTGCGATACAATAGCCATTACCTACCAGGTTATTCTTTGCGGATAGGATGAAAGCTTATGAGATTGCTTTGTATCACCGACATTCACAGCGATAGAAAGAGATTCGAACAAATTCTCCAGCGCGAACAGGAGCCGGATCTTTTGATTATCGGCGGTGATTTTACCAATTTTGGTCCGCCGCCGGAGGCGGAGGGATTGCTGGATTTGGCATTGCTGCATTGCCCGATTGTACTCGCCGTCGCCGGCAATTGCGACAGCTCCGACATCGACGCGATGCTTCACCGCCGCGGCGTGAGCTTGCATGCGAATGGAAAAGAAATCAATGGAATTGGCTTTTTTGGGCTTTCGGCCATGCCGCCCTGGCGCGGGGACATGTATGAGTTTTCCGAAAAGCAGCTGGATTTCTTTTTATCACAAGGTTACGACAAAGTGAAGTCCCTTTCGCGTTTGGTGTTGGTGTCACACCCGCCGCCGCACAACACAAAAGTCGATCGCAATGCCAGCGGCCGGAACGTCGGCAGCACTGCGGTACGAGCATGGATGGACAAAGCCAAACCCGTGCTCGTTGTCTGCGGTCACATTCACGAAGCACGAGGCGTGGACGAAAGCGGCGGCACGAAGATTGTGAACTGCGGCCCGGCGCGCAACGGGTACTACGCCGTCGCGGATGTGGCCGAGAAGGTGACAATAGAACTCAAACAAATTACATGATCGCGTTGGGGAGCGGGACTATTGGAGTGATGGAGTATTGGATTATTGGAGTAATGGATTTCTGGATTTTTCGTCACTCCACTACTCCACTACTCCACTACTCCACTACTCCACTAATCCACTAATCCAATACTCCAAGAATCCACTAATCCAATCCTTCTATGCGCAAACCCTTCATCGCCATCCAGGCCCAAAAGCTTCCGGACGAAAAATTCTACCGTATGCCGGTGAAATATACTGCCGCGATTTTTGCCCATGGTGGAATTCCCCTGATCCTGCCGTTGATCGCTTCAGACGATTATCTCGATCAAATCTGGCCCGTGCTCGATGGTCTCGTGCTTTCGGGTTGCCACAGCGATTTGAATCCGAGCCTGTATGGCGAAGCGCCGCATCCGAGTTTGGGTCCGGTGAGCGAGGAGCGGGATCGCTTTGACTGGCTGCTGTTGCGGCGCGCGCACGAGGAGCAATTGCCGCTCTTGGGTATTTGCCGGGGCTTCCAATCGCTCAATGTTTTTCGCGGCGGCAAGTTGATACAGGACGTTCCCGGCGAGTTCGCGACTGCGGTTGACCACGACGTCGATGACCCGGCCAGAACTTTTGTGCACGGCGTACGCCTCGCAACCGGTACCATTTTGAATCCCAGCAAGCAAGAAGCGTTCTTTCAAGTGAACAGCGAGCATCATCAGGCGGTGCGCGAGCCGGGTGCAGGTCTCAAACCCATCGCCTGGTCGGAAGATGGCTTGCTCGAAGCCGTGCAGGGTGAAGATACGCGCCACTACGTACTGGGCGTGCAATGGCATCCCGAGCGCACGCATGATTTGGATAAGCTGTCACAAAGTATCTTCAAGAGTTTTATGCAAGCAATGCTTGATCGTAGGTCGTTAAAAAGCTCCAAGAATTATTCCAACGGATAGAAACAACCCAACGGATTTAGAGGCATCTTTCCGTTGGAGATTAAGCGACGTGAGAATCGTAGATCAGGGACGGAGTGAGCGTGCACGAAGCCAATCAACGCGCCGAGGAATTCATCAAGCACCACGGTATCAAGAAAGTCCGGCTGGTTTTTGCCGATCAAAACGGCGTAATGCGCGGCAAGCATGTGCCGGCAGAGATTTTTCTCAATGGCTTGGAAAAAGGCTTCGGCTTCGCGCAATCCATTTTTGCGATGGACATCGAAGGCGAAACGATTGCCGAAACCGGTTTGTTGTGGGAGCACGGCGATCCGGATTATCGAGCCATTCCCGATCTCGACACCCTCGGGCTCGTACCGTGGAAGGAACACACCGCACAAGTGATCGTCGATGCCGTTATTGGCGACGGCCAGCCCTTCTTCGCCGATCCACGCTACCTTCTTAAAAATGTCCTGCAGCAACTTGCCCATGCGGGCTATACCGCCAAAGTCGCATCCGAGCTGGAGTTCTATCTTCTGCATGGCGACACGCACGAACCCACGACGAACGGCACGCAAGCTTATAGTATTTTGCACATTGTTTCGGTTGAAAAAGTTCTGGAGCAATTTGAAAAAAACGCCGAACACATGAACATTCCACTGGAAGCAACACTTTCCGAATATGCACCCGGGCAATTTGAAATTAACTTGCGCTACGAAGATGCGTTGCCGATGGCCGATCACACTTTTCTTTTTCGCAACATGGTGAAGGAGACGGCGCAGCAACTCGGGTATCACGCCACGTTCATGGCCAAGCCGTTCGCCGATTCCGCCGGCTCGAGTTTTCATCTGCACGTGAGCTTGTGGAAGGATGGCAAAAATGCTTTTGCGCGTACGGCGCGCGGGCAAGAAATACCGCAATTGTTGCAACACTTCATTGCCGGTTGCCAGCAGTACTTGAATCCCGCCATGGCTTTTTTTGCCCCGCAGGTGAATAGTTATAAACGCCTGCGCCCTGGCAGCTATGCGCCCATCAATGATTCGTGGGGATTGGATAACCGTTCGGTGTCCTTGCGCGTGCCCGCCGCCATGGGCGATGCCAGCCGCCTGGAAAACCGCATTCCCGGTGCGGATGGCAATCCTTATCTTGTGATTGCCGTGGCGCTGGCTATTGGCTGGCTGGGCATGCAGGAAAATCTCGCGCCAAAACCGCGAGTCAGCGGCAACGCCTATGAGTTGCCGGCGACCGTGCCGCGCGATTTGCATGCGGCGCTGGACGAGTTGCTGGCATCGCCGAAAATCGTGCAACTCCTGGGCGAGGATTTCATTCGCGTTTACACTGCCGTGAAGCGCGCGGAATGGAGGAAATATGTTGGTACGATTACGGAGTGGGAGAGGACGAAGTATTTTGAATTGTTATGAAAAATCTTTTATTTGTGAAGGGCTATCCGCTGAGTGAAGCAATCTCGATCACTGCACCGAACGAATCGTTTGATTACCTTTTGCCATGCGCAGGAAAAGACCAATGCCGAAAACCATAAAAGCCCGCCCCAGCCGGGAGCAAGTATTCGAAATATTGCGCCAAAAGCTTCCTGATCTGCGCGCGCGCTACGGCGTGCTCTCATTGGGTGTGTTTGGCTCATTTGTGCGCGGCGAACAAAAAAGGCGTAGCGATCTGGACCTTTTGGTGGAATTCGATGAAAGCGAGTTAACTCTATTCGAAATCGTCGGATTAGAACGGGAGTTGAGTAGCTTGCTGGGAATCAAAGTGGATTTGGTTGAAAAGGGAGGCTTGAAACCAGCAATCGGTAAGCACATCTTGGCAGAAGTGCTACCGGTATGAAAACAAAGCGAGTATATACCGACTATCTACGTGATATTATCGACGCTGCTGAAAAAGCCGAACGCTTTTGCGCAGGCATGGATCTCAATGCGTTCATGTCGGATGAAAAGACGAACTATGCAGTCATACGCGCAGTGACGATTATTGGTGAAGCAGCTAAAAAAATTCCAAGCTCATTGCGTAATCGTTATCCCGATGTGCCTTGGCGAGAAATTGCGGGAATGCGCGACAAGCTTACTCATGACTATTTCGGCGTCATCCTCCGGCGTGTGTATGACACGGTTAAGAAAGATTTGCCCTTATTGAGCCCGGCAATTCGTCGCATTCTGATTGATTTAGAAGCAGTGGAAAGAGGAGATACAGGTAGTGAAAGTCAGTAATGACCCTGATATATATGAGCTCTATTAATTGAAGGAAAGCATGAGACCGTACGGTGCGCCTCACAGAATTCTCGTCGGGATGACGTCTTTTCAAGAGCATTGAGACTTAACTTCACTCTTCATGGCGACAATCTCAAGAATTCCCTACCACTATTAAACCTAATTCATTCGAGGGCGCAATGATTCGTTCCGATTACTCCACTGACACCGCCATCACCTCACTGCTCGACAACTGGACCGAGCATCTCAATCGCATTTACGGAACACGCACTGTATCGGCGAAGTACCAAGCGCTGGAATGGAGCGCGCAAGGCTACACGATCAAGGACACGAAAGGCCGCGAGTATCTCGATTTTCTCGGCGGTTACGGTATTTTCAACGTTGGCCACCGCCATCCGCACGTGGTGCAGGCAGTGAAAGAGCAGCTCGAGCGCATGCCGTTGGGCTCGAAGGAATTACTGCATCCGCAGGGCGGCTTGCTGGCGAAAAAACTGGCGCAGTTAACCCCCGGAGATTTGAAGTATTCTTTCTTCTGCAACAGTGGCACGGAGGCGGTCGAAGGCGCGATCAAGCTGGCGAAGCTATACACGCGCAAGCATGAGTTTATTTGCGCGGAAGACGGTTATCACGGCAAAACCCTCGGGGCGTTGACCGCTACCTATCGCGAGAAATTCCGTGCTCCGTTCGAGCCGCTGCTGCCGGGATTTCATCATGTGCCCTTCGGAGAGGCCACGGCGATTGAAGCTGCGATAACAAACAAGACCGCCGCGGTTTTGTTGGAGCCGTTTCAGGGCGAAGGCGGCATTCGCATACCGGCATCTGGCTACTTGCGACAGGTGCGTGAGATTTGCGATCGCAAGAACGTCCTTCTGATTCTCGACGAGATTCAATGCGGTCTGGGGCGCACGGGGAAAATGTGGGGCTGCGATCATGAACAAGTTGCGCCCGACGTTCTTTGCAGCGCCAAGGCGCTCGGCGGCGGCATCTTGCCAATGGGCGCTTTTATCTCCACGGAAAAAATATGGGCGCCGCTAAATGAATGGCCGACGGTGCACACGAGTACCTTTGGCGGTAATCCTCTGGCGTGCACCGCCGCGCTCGCCGCCCTGGAAGTGATCGAATCTGAGCATCTGCCCGAGCGTGCGCAGCGGGTCGGAAATTATTTGATCGAGGGCCTACGGCGACTCCAGGCACGCCATGGCGAATTCCTCCGGGAGGTGCGGGGCCTGGGGCTCTTTATCGGCATCGAATTCGTATCCGATCAAGCCGGTGACCGCATGTATGAATTGTTTTTGGAGCACGGCGTGCTGGTCGCTTCGATTCTCGCCACGCCCAAAATCATTCGCCTGGAACCGCCGCTGATCATTGGTGAAAAAGTCGTGGATGAATTTCTGCAGCGCTTTGAGGCGGCCTTGCAGCAATTGCCGAAACGCCTGGCGAACGCTTGATGAACCCACGTTGATATTCTTGAAGATGCGTTTAAAGCATCAAACATAGAATAAAATTCTGAAAGATTACACACGGATCAAAAACTCACGCGGATTGAAAGCTTTTTCCGTGTGCGTTTTTGATCCGCGTGTGCTGCCCGAAGGGCTTCTGTTT
>JBOHQX010000332.1:0-72019 GCA_050732395.1 bacterium | reverse complement strand
ATGCCAACACGATCGCGCGCGACAAACAGCGTGTCGCGCCGGCTATCCCAAAGGGCAAAGGCGAACATGCCGCGCAAGCGCTCCGGAAGCTTTTCCCCCCACTGCTCGTAGCCGTGCAACAGCACTTCAGTGTCGGATTTGGTTCTGAAACTGTGGCCACAATCCTGCAACTGCCGCTTGAGATCGATATAGTTGTAAATTTCGCCATTAAAGATCACGACGAGCGAGCCGTCCTCGTTGTACATCGGCTGCTTGCCACTCTCCAGATCGATGATCTTCAAGCGCCGATGGCCGAGCCCCACGGAACCCTGAATATGATAGCCTTCGGCATCCGGTCCTCGGTGCTGCAAGACATCCGTCATGCGCTTGATCAATGCCGGTTCGACTGGCTTCCCAGAATCGAAATAGATCTTACCGCAAATTCCGCACATAATTCCCGAACATTGCAATTTCGTCGACAAAAAGAATTTGCCAACTTCATGCGTTTAATTGAGGGTGAACTGCCCGAAACAGTGATCGCAGGTTTTGGCACTATGAACTGCCAAGCAGGGTTTCTCTGCTGAGCATTGCAGTCTTGAGGCTTAACTTATCTCAACAAAAGCAGCTTCTTCTTGATAAACTGCGCACCCGATCGCATTTCGTAAAAATAGAGGCCTCCAGGAACAAGCTCGCCGTGATCATCCTTTCCATCCCACAGTACCCGGTGCTCTCCCAGCGGCCTTTGTTCGTCCAGCAAGGTTCTCATGAGCTGGCCCATTAGGTTGTATATTCTCATTTGCACATGAGAATCCTTCGTGAGGGAGAATCGTATCATGGTCTGGGCGTCACGCCGATCAAGAATCGAAGGCCGTGCGCCACTCAAAAATGGGTTGGGATGATTTTGTTCCAGCACAAATTCCGCGGGTTGCGCACCCGTGGAGCCATGTGCTACCGCAGTCGGCAGGCCGTTTTGTTGTGAAAATATTAGGTAAGTATATCGCAATTCTCCCTTGTTATAATCGAGGTAGAAATGCCCTGTTGAGCTGGCGAAACGCGTATCCACAAAATGGTGGACTTCGGTATCGCCCGCCGCACGCTGAATCGGCTGTCCGTAAATGCCTTTGGTGCCCCGGTTGAAGAAATACTTGGCACGATCGTAGAGACGTTGGTCGTTTTCGAAGAGGTAACCCCACATGAGCGTGTTGACCAGCGAGATCGTATAAGCCGGGTCCCAGAACGTGACCGGGTTCACTGCCGCATAGTTGTGCCAGATGCTACCGTTTACTATTCCAAAGAACCTGCCGGTATACTGATAGGTAGAATCCATGCCGTATCGATCCACGAAGCGCGCCATGGCCACGAGTCGATCTCGCAATCGCTGCCGGCCCGTGATGCGATAGGCATGAGCGAACGCTTCAGTGAGCACACCCATATGATACGAAGCTTGAACGCGAGCGCCGGCAGCGTACGCCCCGGCATATAGAATTTCATCCGTGCTCCATTCTCCGGCGAAGTACATGCCGCGCGGGTCCCAATCTGGAGATTGCAGCCACAGGGCAATCAGTCGATCCCGCAGCGTCACCCAGCGCTGCTTCTTGGTGACCTCGGCCACTCTTGTTGCCAAAAGGAGATGGCGGGCGCCTTGCCGCAACCCATAGGAGCCCATGGCGATTTCCCCCGGTAACGGCCAAGCGTTATTCCGGAGCGTGCTCCAGTGTGCCTCCAATTCCACGCATAAGCTCTCCGCCTCCGCGAGTGCGGCGGTGTCACCGGTATATTCATACCAAGCGACCAAGCCCCAGCCATAGAGGTGATCCATCAGGAAGCCATCACGATCATGACAAAAGGTGCTGTAAAAACTCGTCCCGATGCATTTGCGGTAATCCTCCTTGAAGTAACGGGCCCAGGCTCTAGCCCGGTCAAGATATCCCGGTTCTCCGGTACGCAGATACATCATGAGGTAGGTCCAAAGATCGTCGCCTTCGGTGCTGCCATGAATATCCGGGCTCTGAACGGTATAGTTTGGGTTTTCGGGCACGTTTGGCTCAATGCTCGCGTCCCAACTCCAGCCCCATTTGCGATAAGTTTCCTTTTCATCTTCCAGGCTGGGCATCGCGAAGCCGCCTATAGGCGGGCTTTGAGCCCATACCGCGTCGTTGCCTTGCGCCAAACCAAGCAACAAGACCGCCAGCAAGATGAAGAAGCCTCGCTCTTCACTGTGGAGATTAAAAAATGTCGCTATCATAATGAGCTCCTGCTATAGCCTGCCGTGACAGTTCCGTTTCGCGTTGCAACATTTCACCGTTTTTGTTTATTCAAGCGAGGTGGCATGCTTTCATGATTATCGTGCTTACGCCCGGTCGATCAAACTGCAGTGGCGCATCCATTGAAACAACAATTTCACTCGATCCTCGCCGGGATAAGTTCAGTTACAATCTCCCAGCGAACAGACGGCTTGAGCGAGCCAACGCACGTGTGCGCGAACGTGCAGCCTGGCTACACTCCTGGCCAGGAGACCTGCGTATTTCTGCTCGACTATCCCACCGAGGAGCTCCAACTTGGCCAGGATCATGTATGCAATTATCGCCGGGTCATGGATATCAAACGAGCCATAACCGCGCACAAACTCGGCTTGCAGCAGACCAACCTTCCGGCCGGATACCAGAGGGTTTAGGATGGCGAAGTCGCTCAGCCGCAAGTAGAATTGTGCGGCATCACGACCTCGCGGGCCTTCAATACAGCGGCCGAAGTCGATAACCACAATCCCGTTGGTTTTTTCCCAGATATGGCCGAACCAGAAGTCACGCTGCAAACATGAAAATTCCCAATTGCCGTTGATCCGCCCGAGATTGTGGGTCACATGATTTTCAATCGTTTTAGCAAACGCCTCATCAAATCCACGCAGGCCTTTGCTCTGAATAAACGTGTTGAGCTCACTGATTCTTCGCATGATGGCGTCCGAGGGAAACGTCCCTTGCTTCCCGCTCGAGGTGCGTCTTTCGAAATAATGGAGCCAGCGCCCAACTTCATGGACCAGGCTCAAACCTCGAGCCAAATCATCCTGATTTCCGAGCCTTGCGACTGCGGCTCTGAGCTTTCGCGCCACCGGTTCGCCTTCCAGCCATTTCAAAGCGATCACCCTAAGCTGGTCGTTCCATGCGAGTATGTGCGGAACCGCATAACGCTCATTTTCATCCGCATACGGCCGCAGGTGCACCAGCACCTTCTTCTCGCGCTCATACATGAGGTCTTCTTTTTGGTGCTTGATGAAGATGGACTTCGACACGCCGCCTTCGCCAATGCCTACGGCCCAAGATACCGAGGAGGGATGCCGTACGGAAGAGATGATTTTGAGATGGTACGGCTCCTGGGGATTTAGTGCGCTGGCCAGCCAGGCAATGACTTCAGAATCAGATGGAGGCGTCATGGTTGTATTGTCGGAGAAACAACGAGGCTTCGCGTTCGCCGCTCCGGGCTACTTGCACCGCTCTCTGCTTTCAACTTCGTCAGCGCTCACCATGATATTCATACGCGCCCATATCGACGGTTTTTATTGCCACACGTTTTTGCCCCTTGGCGGTATGTACGTATTGATTCACCGGCTGCAGGCCAAAATCATGGGCAGAGCCGGGGTTAGTTCCCGCATCGATGGCGGGCGAGTTGCGCGTCAGGTGGTAATCAAATTCCGCGGCATTGACGAATCCCGATTTTTCAGAAATCAAGTTATTGACCTCTTCACCGGGACCGGTAAGGATTGTACCGGGCCCTGAAAAAATATTGTTCATCAGCCTGGCGATAGTGGTCCCGGCCTGGATCGCCACAAATTTTCCCTCCATGTGATCGTTGACAATCGTGTTGTTGATCAGATAGAAGGCACTTGCCGGATTCTGCAATCCTTCCTTGCCGTAGGAAACAATCGTCCGGTTTTGCGTACGGGGCCCTTGTTGAATCAAGTTGCCGATGATGAAAGTCAATCCGCCATTCGGCAGATCTATGGCATAGCTCGATTCACCGGTGTCTTCATCCATGATCCGATTGTAGAGAATGTAATTCACGAGAGCCCGGCTCTTCACGTTGTGGCCAATCTTGGCGTGATGGCTATAACTATAACGCAGGGTAAAACTCCTGACCTGGCCAATATACATGTTGTGAGTTTGGCCGTCACCATAGCCGTTAAAGGCGAACTCGGAGTTTTCGATCACGACGTCGCTCAACGGGTTCTTGCCCGCCAAAATACCGTTCTCGTTATCGTGGAAGTAGCAACCGCGAATGAGAACACCGGCTCCCTCCTGTCGAATTCCTGCGCCATTGCGGCTCGGGACCTTGGCGCCGGAGAATTCGATATTTTCAATCGTAGCGTTGGTTCCCTTGATCACCCAAATGGCCTTGCCCTCGGCGTGCTTTCCCTCCGCCTTGAGATGGGCACGGCCGCCAACACCGCGTATGATCAGGTTATGCTGGCGCCAGATCGCCACGTCACCGGAATAATCACCGGCAAGGATCTCGATTACGTCACCGTCCCGTGCCGCTGCTGCGGCAGCACTCGGTACGGGAAATTGCCCGCCGGCGCCGACACGAATGGTTGCCGGTTGAGGTGCCACTTGGACGATCTTTCCGGGTCCAGGCACGCCGGGATAGCCAAACTGAGCCCCTAGCGTCATTGAGAAAGCCAACCATGCGGCTCGAAAAAAGTGCAAAATCATCTTAAGCCAGCCTTGAAGAGAGTGATAGCTGAGCACCAGGAGCACTGCCTTGTCGGTGCGCCAGGTGTTCCATGTACATCTTTTTGATATGATCCCGGACGATCAGCTTCAAACAAATCGTCATCGAGATCATGAGCCAAAACAGATCAAAATAAGCCAAGCCCAACGTCAAACCGTTGCCGAGGTAACCGGCGATGCTGCACAAGACCATCGTGGCATAGTCATTCGCCCAACCCAAATCACCAATACTCCGGCAAACCCTTTTGAGCCGAAACAAAGAAGAGACCGTGCACGCAATGATAGCCAGATAAAGCAACAAACCAACGTAGCCATGGTCGGCAAGGACTTCGAAAAAAATACTGTGTGAATCATGGAAATCTTCGGGATCAGGCGCGTAACGAAGGAACAATTCCCGAGTATAAGTGCTGAAGCCGCCACCAACCAAGGGGCGATCGTTCGCCAGGTTATAGGCGAACCACCAGGCGTTGATGCGTCCCATGGAGGAGGCATCTTGTTCGTAGGTCGTGATGGTTTTCATCCGATCATACCATTGCTGTGGGACAAAAAAAGATCCCACAGCGACGGCGACCATGAGCGCCAGAACTATCGACAGCCGCTTCGCGGCTGTTATCGGCAGAGTTACGAACATGGCGAGCATAACGGCTGCCAATCCAACCAGTCCTCCACGTGAGTAAGTGCCAACAATGGCAACGACGGTTAAGAAAAAGCAAAGAAGGTAGAAGCAGCGCGTCGTCATCTTGGCACTTTTCATGCCCGGGATGAGCAAGAAGGGCAGTATCATGTTCAGAACCAGCGCCAAGCCGGTATTGCCTCCGAAAAAACTTTCATCTGGGCCCCAGACCATGTACTGCCCGCCGGTGGCTATGGTAAAAAAACCTCCCTTCACGCCATAAAAGGCGGCCGAAAACGTCACCACCAAAATCAACCAGTGCAGCTTATTGCGGTCGCGGAACAGAAAAATGGCCAAAAAAGTCATCAAGAAAATCTTGGAGGTTCTTGACCATTCCGTCCACGAAAGTTGTGGATTGAGAGCAGTAAAAGTCGTCAGGGTAAAATGAACGCAAAACAGAATCGTAAGCACCGTGATGAGGTCCGGAGTAAAGCCTTTCTTTTCCCTGGAAAATATGAAGCCAACGAGCGTGGCCATAGCCGTCATCAGGGCTATCCTGAAATTTCCGGCGACACTCCAGGCGAACTGATGGGGATTCATGATGCTTATCCAAAAATAATACAAAGCACCGATCCAGGGAGCACGTAACGCTATGGGAAGGCCGCTGAAAACAACGGCTAAGACCAGATAATCACGCATGGCAAAGGCCAACGAACACTTATGAGCGCATCATGAGCAAGCGGGCAAAAAATCGATTGGGGTCGTTTTCCCAAGGGCGGCTCCTACCCCATGCAAAGGCATCGGTATGTATACAGTTAATATTGGGCAACGTCGTCACAGCGCAGCGAAAGCCGGCGGAGGCAACAGCTCGTTTCACGCGCTGGTCAAAATCCTTGAGCTTGCCATTGGGGTACGCAAACGCCCCAATGCTGTGGCCAAGTTTGGCCTCAATGGTGCGCTTGGATCCATGCACTTCTTCTTCGACATCTTCGTCGTTCAACAAGGAGAGAATCGGGTGGGAAAGTGTATGGGCGCCAAAGGAAATGCCTTGGCGATCCATTTGCTTGACTTCGTCCCAGTCCAACATCAGGCGCGTGGACGCCCGCTCGGGTTCCACCTCCGTATACTCGAGCAGCCCAGCGATTTGTGCGTCGCGCTGGGGCGGCGCTAGCTGCTTCATCATCTGAAGCAATTGGAATGCGGATTGCTGACGTTGGGCAGGATACTGGAGTGGTAGAATCATCTTTCGCTCAGTCGCAATCGGCCATTCAATCTGTTGCCGCGTTGTCCCGCGAATTGCGAGTAGGACCTGATCATGCCACAAGATTTTGCCCGTGCCAATGAAGTCGGTTGCCAAAAAGACCGTGGCAGGCAGGCCGTATGCCTGCAACGCCGGAAATGCCAGCTCATAATTGTCACGATAGCCGTCGTCAAACGTTATGCACACGGTGTTTTTTTGCACCGCGTCGTTTTCCACTTCCTGGGCCAGCTGCTCGAGGGGAATGACACGAAAATACTTCGCAATGATCTCCAGATGGCGGCGAAAATCAGTCTCAGTTACGCCGTCGATAATCAAGCCTTCATCCCTGGTGACCACGCGATGATAAATGAGTATGCGAAAGAACGCAGGCCGCCTGTTCCTGACCGCTTGTGACTGGCGGGGAGGTTGAAAGAGACGCTCGGACAAGCCTAATGCTGCCTGGCTGAGCAATGGTTGTCGTAAGACCCAACCGCTGGCATACAACAGTTTTGATTTCAAGTTGTCTGCTACCATTTCTTCCCACAACACCTTCCACTCGAGCCGGCTGGGTTACTTGAAGATGATCATTTTCTTCTGTTGCACGTGATTCAGGGCCTGCAAACGATAGAAATAAACGCCACTGCTCAACGTGGCACCGGAGTTTCGCATATCAAACACGACGGAATGCTCGCCGGCGTTGAACATGCCATTTGCCAATTCTGCCAGCTCATGCCCTTGCACGTCAAAGACTTTCAGAGTGACGTGCGCACGTTCCGGAAGGGAAAAACGAATGGAGGTGGAGGGGTTGAAAGGATTTGGATAGTTCTGCTCCAATGAAAACTTCCTCGGCCCGCCGTCGAGCCCCTCCTCGACCAAACTCAGGACCCTGTACTCGTATGCGCCGATGTCTATGGTGCTAATGGAACTGCGTTTTTCAGCGTTTGCCTTGTGAACATACTGGTATGCGGGGTTCAGATCGAAGCCATTTGCGGAACCGGGATTGCTGCCCTTGTTAATGCAAGGAGACAAGGAACTTGGGCGGTAGTCAAACTCGTTAATCGAAATCAATCCGGGATTATTGGTTATAAGATTGGTGGTCCGCACTACCGGCCCATCGGCGACTCTGCCGGCACCAACGAAAAGGTTGTTCGTGATCTTGGCGGGAGTTGCATCGGACCGTACAAAAATAAACCTCCCGGCACTGCGATCGCTGACAAATGTATTATTGACGATGTAAAGGTCATGCATTGGGTGTCTCCATCCTTCGGCACCGTACGACACGAGTGTGGCGGGGTCAGAGCTGACGCTCTGTTGCAATAAGTTGCCGATGAGATAGGAGCTACCTCCGGCAGGCAAATTAACGAGGTGTTTTGAAGTACCACCAACTTCATCCGTGATGCGATTATAAAGGATGTAGTTTTCACGTGCGCGGCTGCTCACATGATGCCCGAGATTGGTCTGATGCAAGTAGCTAAAGCGCAGCATGAAGCTGCCGGCCGCATCGTTGATATGTACGTTGTGGGATCGACCATCGCCAAACCCATTCTCCGTGAACTCGCTATTCTCCACCACAATAGTACTGGTGGAATCGCCGCCGCCCAGAATGCCGTTGTCATTGTCGTGGAAATAACAATTGCGCACCGTAAGCCCGGCGCCCTCCAGTCGAATCCCCGCGGCGTTGTGACCGGCAACTCTAGCACCAGAAAACTCGACATTCTCGACCGTCGTGTAGTTCCCCTTTATCACCCAAGTGCCTTTGCCTTCCGCGCTGGCGTCATTGGCCTGCAAATTGACGAGCCCTCCCACGCCACGGATTGTGAGATGATCGGCATTCCATACGGCAACGTCGCCGGTGTAGGTGCCGGCGTCAATGGCAATCACATCACCGTCTTGCGCCACCGTTGCAGCACTGCTGGGTGTCGTGTATGGTTTTCCAGGCCCGACTTGAATCGTCGCAGTTGAGGCATGTTTGTAGAGAAACACCTGACCGTCTTCATAATCCCAGCCCTTCACAAACATGGTCACACCATGAGTGCTAATCGGAGTGGCAACGGTCCGGTTCACCGTCTGTGTCGGATCAGAGCTCCATGGCACCGAAGCAGCGAGCAACTCCCACCTATCTTTCATAACATCGAACGCGTAGAATTCCCCTGCCACAGAGATCACCAGGAATGTGCCAGTGACCGGGTCCAAAGTCAGCATTGAGAAATGCGTTCCGATATCCACAGGAGCAGGGTTCAATGCGGTTATTCTGCCCTGCCCATCCAATCGATAGATCTGCCTGAGCCCATTGTTTCCACCTCCCAGCAACATGACCTTGTGAACCGGGCTATATTCAGCAATATTATGATAGTTGCCCATGGGCACTTCGTGGAGCAACGTCCAACCCGTTGCACCATCACTTAGAAAGTGAACTTTTCCAGATCTGACGCGAATCAATCCTCCCATTTCTGGAAAATACTCCAACGCTGTTCCATGCGTAACTGAAGCCGAACCGGGTAGGCTTGGAAGCTGGGTCCAATACTGTCCGGCGATATCGTATCTATGGATTGATAGTGTATTGGATAGATGATGGTAGAGATAGCCCTGGGCGGGATTGATAGCATTATTATCATAGGCATGGCCAACACACCACGGATTGTTTTCGCTCGTCATGCAGGAAATAAAAGCCGGAACGGGCAAGACGTTCCATGCATTCGTCTCAGCAGAGTAAGCCACAAACTTCCAGGCGGAATAATGGCCGGCACCCAGGAAGAGAAGCTGCATGGTATTGGGATCCCAGACGGCATCATCAGAATAGGCAAAAATGTTGCTGGGGGCAGTTACAAAATTTGGGGAGATATGAATGTTCTCCCAAGTGAAGCCAAGCGTCTGCAACTCAGCCCAGGTCTTGGGCGCCATTTGTGCAGCCAGAATGTCGAGTGCCGCCGCCCCGGCCCGGCTATCTTGGGCCATCGATTCCCGAACACATAAAATCAGGGTCAAGATTGCAACTGCAATCACAAACCTCGTGGCAACAATCTTTCTTTTCATTACAATTCCCTTTGATTGATGGAGCACAAGAAAACTTCAAACAAGAAATGCCTATTTCAAAATGAGCATCTTTTGTTGTTGAAAGTGACTCGAGGTTTGTAGACGATAGAAATACATTCCACTTGGGAGTGCGGTGCGGCGGGCTTTTCCTATTTCGAAGCTGATTGCATGCTTGCCTGAGTCCAATACGCCATTCACCAATTCCTCCACTTCTCTCCCGTGCATGTCAAAAACTTTCAATATCACATGGGATTGCTCCGGAATGGAAAAACTAATGGTCGTGGAGGGGTTGAAGGGATTGGGGTAGTTTTGCTCCAGCCCAAACTGCTTAGGCCCTTGACCAGGACGTGAATCTAGTGATGTGGTAGAGCCAAATTCGTATGCGCCAACGTCAATAGCCCCCACTTGGGCTCGCCCTTCGCCATTCGCCTCATGAACATACTGGAAATTTGGTGTCAGAGCAAACCCATTTCCGAAGCCCGGATCACTCCCGGCATTGATGGCGGGAGAGGAGGAGCTTAGACGGTAGTCGAAATTCGAAATATCGACCAAGCCGGCGTTGTTGGTGGCAAGGTTGGTAATCTGCTCGCCTGGCCCACCCAAAACTGCTCCAGGGCCGACGAAGAGATTGTTGATGATCTTCGCAGGTGTTGCGTCAGATCGCACAAAAACAAACCTTCCGGACTGGTCGTCATTGACAAATGTATTGTTGGCCACATAAAGATCACTCATGGTATTGATCAAACCTTCCGCGCCATACGACACAAGCGTTGAGTTGTCCGTGTTGGGGCCTTGCTGCAGCAGGTTACCGATGATGTAGGAAGTTCCACCGTTGGGCAAATCAATAAGGTAACTCGAGGTACCGCTTTGCTCGTCCATAATCCGGTTGTACAAAATATAGTTCAGTTGTGCCCGGCTTTTGACGTTATGGCCGATCTTGGCATGATGTGAATAACTGAAACGCAAGGTGAAACTGCGCACGCGGCCAATGTACATATTGTGCGATTGACCATCGCCGTAACCATTGTTGGCGAACTCGGATTGCTCAATCAGGATATCACTTGCCGCATTGGCTCCGGTCAGAATACCGGTTTCGTTATCATGGAAGTAACAACGGCGCACAATCAATCCGGTCCCCTCCTGCCGAATCCCAGCACCGTTCTGATCCGGGACCGTTGCTCCTGAGAACTCGATATTCTCGATGGTTGTGTTATTGCCTTTGACAACCCAGATAGCCTTGCCTTCCGCATTATTGCCATTTGCCAGCAAGTGGGCAAAGCCGCCGATCCCCCGGAGGACGAGGTTGTTCGCACGCCAAATGGCCACGTCTCCGCCGTAGTTGCCAGCGTCAATCTCGATAACGTCACTATCCTTTGCGATCAATGCGGCTGCGCTAGGCACCGTGTAAAGCCGTCCAGGGCCGACACTGATTGTTTCGCCTTGCGCAGAAGCCTTCGCGTCGTTGGTTTTGCCTATGGCGCCGTTGCTGAGCAAGCTGAAAAGCGGCACAAACATAGTGGTGAGTAAGGTCGCTATGCGCTTCATGTGTGTTCGCTCCATAAGAAATTCTACGGCAATCGCACAATTTTTTTGATCTCGCTCCTCAATATTTGAGCGGGATTGCCGGCCTTTGCAACCACGATACGCATGAAATAAACCCCCGGCGGCACAATCCCGCCCGTGGCATTCCTTCCGTTCCAAACAATCTGATGCCAGCCGGCCGGATATTGCGCGTCGTCAACCTCCCGGACGGTCTTGCCCAACAAGTCATAGACTTTGTATTGCAATAACACTTGCGATGGGGCCTGGAGCACGAACGAAGCCGTTCCCGAAGTCGGGTTGGGGTATGCCGGGGAAAGCGAGAATTGGCGTATAGCAGTGCCGTCAGGAGTGACCACATCATCATTGGGATCGTGTACAGCGAGAGTCTTTCCCTGGCCGGAGATGATTACCTCTCGAAAGGCAGCACCCGAATTGCGCCAGCAATAAAAAGCTATGCTGCCATTTTTCAAGGCACCATCCCGCACATCGAGAATCCGGCGCCCGTCGAGGTAAACCTGTATCCGCCCGTCGACCACGTAAATCGCCACGTCGTAGTAGCGATCCGGCTGATAGGAGAACTGCTGCCAGGTTATGACCTGTGCCACACCCTGCACGATCTTGGTGATGCGCAAAAACTGCCGCTCGCGATTCATCGAGAAACGGTAGTAGTTGTTCCGGTCGCGGTACTGAAACATTGCCCCCAGTTCATCGTCATCACTCGAGCGCATTTTGAACTTGAATTTGTAATTCGAGCCCTCGAGATTGTTCAACACAATATATGTACCCGGCTTATGAGGATCGGTTACCAGTGCCGTGTCTTTCCCGCCCCATATGTTACTCGCCTGTATCAAACTCCCTTCATACGTCAACCAATCTGAGGGAGCATCGAAGTTGCCTTCATCTACGACCGTCCAGCCTCGTAAAGCGGACGATTTGAAATCGTCTTTAAAAAGCGTGGGAATCTCTGCCTTGCTGCGCGGGTCACGGGGGTCGCTCAGAAAGCTTTTTTCGTCGCCATCGGACAGCCCATCCGCGTCGGTGTCTGCTCTGAGGAAATGCGTCTCGCCCGTATCGACGGCGCCATTGCGGTTGGCATCTTCCTCGCCATCGGACAAGCCATCACCATCGGTATCCCATAACAGCGGATTCGAGTTGGTGGCAGGATCGACATCAGACACAAATATGGCAGGCGCCGAGCCACGCAATGGCCCATTTCCATCCGGATCAGCTATGCCGGTCGCGACGCCGGCTTCCACTCCGTCGCTCACGCCGTCGCCATCGGTATCAAACAGCCTCGGCGAGGTTTCGCCGGCATCTACCACACCGTTCTTATTTGTATCCTCAACACCATCGGCCAGCCCGTCGTCATCAGAATCCAGATCGAGCGGATCGGTTGCGGCGGAGATTTCCGTGCCGTCACGATTTCCGTCGCCGTCGGAATCGGCATTCAGCGGGTTGGTCTCACCAGCGTCAAGACGACCGTTGCGATTTTGGTCCTCCTCCCCGTCCTTTCGCCCGTCGCTGTCCGTGTCAGGACGGAGTGGATCCGTCGTGGTTGCCGGGTCGGCATCGGGCCGGAATTTGCTGAGATCCGTGGCAAACAGTTTTCCTCCACCATCCGGATCTGCCAGCGGGTTGATCACGCCAAGCTCGATGCCGTCGGCAATACCCTCGCCGTCCGTATCGGCACGGCCCGGGTCGGTTTCCCCAACCTCGAGAACGGCGTTAAAATTTTTGTCTTCTTCGCCATCGGCGAGGCCGTCATCGTCAGAGTCGAGATCTAGCGGCGACAAGTTACGCCGTACTTCAACGCCGTCGGCCAATTGATCGCCGTCCGTATCAGGGTCATTCGGATCACTCTCATCCGAGTCCACGCGGCCATTGAGATTGCGATCCTCTCCGCCATCGCCCAGCCCGTCGCCATCCGTATCAGATAGGTATGGATTGGTATTGGTGCTGGGATCAGCATCGCTGCGAAAACGAGAAAGATCGGTGCCTTTCATCCCCGGCGCAGCGGGCACTCCGGTTGTGCGCCCCAGCTCGACGCCGTCCAGAATTCCATCGCCATCGGTGTCGCCTTTGGTCGGATCTGTTTCATTCGCATCCGCCAAACCGTTGTGATTTGAATCTTCCTCACCATCAGCCAGACCGTCATCATCGGTGTCGACATCCCGTTCATCGGATCCGTTGCTGCGCTCGATATAGTCGGCGATCAGATCGCCATCGGTGTCCGGCGGCGGCGTCAAGCTCCCGACTGCCAGGCGTAAGAAACCCTGGGTTGAGTCATAATAGCTGATGGCCGGCATGCCTTCCGGGTTGATGACTAAGGAAGCATGCTCTCCGACTCGACCAGTCGAATCGACCGTTTCTATGTGCCAGGCATTCTGGGCTTTATACGCCAGCTTCAGATCGCCGTTTTCATAATCGTGGAAGGCTACGTAGGGATTTTCCTCTTCATCCAAGGCGAGAGGGTTCGGGCTCGTGAAGGTCGTCCAGCCATTCAGGGCGACAATATCCTCCATCTGCCACGCGCCGCTATTTCCGTAGGCCAAACGCAGCATTCTCGTCGTCTGGTTTTGAAAACTGATGAAAAAATTATTCTGTTTGTCACATTTGATGGAAGGATAGTAGCCTTGATCGTTAGCGTAGCGGTCGTGATCAATGTTGTCAAGCACCCATCGATTGGAATCTAGATAGGCAAAAGCGAGATCAGCCAAACTTGTGGCGTAATATGCAACCGTGGGACGACCCAATGTATCAAGCACCATAGAATTCCATTTGCCGAAGTGCCTGACAGTGTCAAGGCGTGTAGGAGGCCCGAAGCTTCCATTATCAAAAAAAGTGTAGGTCATTTGGTGGAATAATTGATTGCCGATTGGGTAAACGATCCCATAGCAAATATGAATGCGGCCCCGTGCATCCACTTGAATGGCTCTGTCATAACCCGCCTCGCCGCGATATGGCGTTGAATCAATGGTTCTAATTGTCCACCCGTCATCGTTATACGAAGCCAACATAACTTTTGACTGATCATCAACGCCGTAAACAAAATGAGGCTTATCCGTGGGATCCAACGCCATTTTCGTGCGGCCCTGGCAGACGGGATCGACAGTCGTAATTTGCCAGTTTACACCGTCAAAACGGGCAAATTTCAAAGGCCCTCTTTCATTCGCGCCGCAGTATCCAATGTTTGGTTGACCTTTCTTATCATATAAGAGGGTGGTATAAGCGCCGACGGGCTTGGCGCGATCAATGATGTAGTAGTACCAATGATATTTGTTGGGCCCCTGCGCTATTGCGGAATTCTGTAGCAGAAAGAGAACAAGGCTAGCCGCTGGAAGAAATTTTTTTCGCATGGTGAGCTTTACCGGTTTTTTCAAATGATCCGATGAGTGCCTGCAGCTGGATGGTCAGGACAATTGGCGCACAAACAAATGCCAGCAAGTAGTGCACCAATTTATGCGTTCGAAATTAAATTCCGCTCACGACCATCGGAGGGATATGGTACGCAATCTGCGCAAACGTATTTGCTGCACGTGACGGCATCCTGCCGGCGTAGAGACAATCGTTACTCAAGTGCACTTGCATCAGCGCCTGAATTGGAAATGCGTGTCGGTTTAGTCGAATGCCCCAGTCATAATGTGTGCTTGAATCCAAGCTTGGTCAGTACCCTAGTTTTGAAATCGGGTTTTTTCATCAACATCTCGGCAAAATGACGAGATTTTGCATTCTTTTTGAATATGGCTTTATTCTTGTTCTTGTCGTTCATGACCTTTTGAATCGCATTCCTGAGAATCTGAATACCGCTATCGATGTCAGCTCTTGTGATCGTTAACGGCGGTTCCATGATCAGAACGTTTGATGAAAACCAATTGACATTTAGACCGTCTTCAATCAAACAATAAGCCAGGCGATAGCCGAGTTGGTGCGCGCCTTCGTTATCAAAACACTTTATCTCAATACCGACCATGAGGGCCTGGCCGCGTATATCACCGATTATTTGGGGATATTCCGCTTGCACATTTTTCAGAGACGCCAGTAGGTAATTTCCCTGCTCTTCGGCGTTTTGCAACAGATTTTCTTCCCGAACGATGTCGATCACCGCGGAGATCGCCTCCGCGCCTAATGGATCATTCATGTGCGAGGTAACATGATGAAATTTGTGCGCGATTATCGTGTCTTCCACCTGCGCATGCGCAGCCACAATCGATACCGGATAACCGCCGCCAGCAGTTTTGGAGCACACCAAAATATCTGGCGTCACGTCGTGATGCTCGATCGCGAACCATTTGCCGGTTCTGCCAAAGGCCGTCTTTGCCTCATCCACAATCAGCAGAATACCGTACTTGTCGAGCACGCTTTTGAGCGCCTTGAAATAACCCGGTGGGGGGACCACCACTCCAGCATTGGGCAAGATTGGTTCGACCAGCATTGCAGCGATATTCTTCAAACGCCGTCCCAATTTCTTCGTTGATTTCTTCAGGCACAAAAAATCACATTGCGGATATTTGGACTTAACCGGACAATGCGCACAATCCGGCGTCATAACGGTATGAATATCACCTATCAAAGGCTGGGCCGAAGCCTTACCGCGGTTGAAGGATCCAATTTGATTTAACAAATGCGTTGCGCCAAGGTGGCCTTGATCGAACCCCATCACGCCAGTTCTTTGGGTATAAACCTTTGCCATTTTGATGGCAATCTCGTTGGCTTCTGCGCCCGTCGAGAAAAGCGCTACGCGATCCAAATTCCCGGGCAGAATCTCGGACAATTTCTTCGCCGCTTCCATGAATGCCAAGCTGAGGTAAGCCACTCCGGTGTGAATGGCGACATCCAGCTGCTGCTTTAAACGCTGTGACAGCTTGGGATGATTGTGTCCCAACAAAGAACAAACCGCCCCACCGTTGAAGTCCAAAATTTTTCTGTTATTCGCATCGAAATAATAAAGGCCTTCTGTCTTAACAATAATGGTATCGAAGTAAGGCACCATCATTAAGACGTTTTTCCCATAATTCTCCCACAAAGCCAGATTTTGATCTGCCATCTTTTCTATCATAGATCGGTGACTACGGAATTAGGCCAAAGCTACGTATTCATACTTCGAGAAGAGTTTCTCCAGATCAGGCATGCGACCGTTCGGCGCGAGCACAAAATGCGAAACATTTGCAGCGGCGTCAGCAAAACTCATTTTGTAGGCGTCACCGCCGTAACCCAAATCGTAAACCGTGAAGCCTTGATCTATTGCATCGAGAATGGTTTCCAAATAGAGCAAACGGCCGGCGCGCACTTCATCCGCAGTTGGATCGCGCCCTGTGAAATACCCTTCCCGCCTCGCGTTTATATCAAAACAAGAGTGTGTTGCTATACGTCGCCCTTTGTGATTGGCAAAAAAAAGGCAAAACTGGCCGGTTTTGACCATGTTGAGGGTCAATTCCCGATGGAAGCCCAGCGTCATATCGTTGACGGCCGCAGAATCACTCTGCCAGCGCACCGCATGAAGATTGAGATAGTCATCAATATCCTGATTGGTCAACTTTAGAGAATCAATTTTCTCAAAAAATCCGCCTTCTTCCTTAAAACGTTCTCCATAGCGGCGAAAATAACGGCGCGTTTCTCTGCTAAGGCTTTTAAGATAACTTTCGCGATCCCTGGGAAGTTTTATATAGGGATAAGGAATGATAAGCGGAGTGAGCAACTGGATCACAACATTGATTTCCGGTTGCGCTTCCCTTTCGTCACGTAAGCGCTCTACGATTCCTTTAATTTGGGCTTCCAAGGTGAGGCGCGTTCGCGAAAAAAGCAGGGCTTCCGGCGCCAACCTCTCAAGCTTGGTAATGAGATCGGTGAGATCGGGTTGAGCCGAATGCGTCGTGCCAAGAATCGTTTGTAGCTTTCTGCAGGAAGAAAGCAATGCCGCCACCGTCCACGGATAAACCCCGCCTCGACGTTGGTTCAGGGTTTCTCCGCCAAGCCAGCCATTTTGAAGATGAAGCGTCAACGCATGCCGTAGACCTGGTAGATTCGGTGAGCTTTCAGGAACGTACCCTAAAAACAATAGATCGTGGTTCTCCTGCGTTAACTTCACCATCGCATCAAGGAGTGTGGTGATCACTTCTTGTTGATTTTTCGGTGCCACTAACAAATCTTGATAGGCGATTAAAACCGAATCTCCTGCAAAAGTTAGCAGACGAACGTTTGGGGAATTCCGCCCCATTTTTGCAACAATCGAGACGAGAGGAACGACGCCACAAATTCCGTCCTCGTCCTCGGCAATGAGTAAGCAAAATTCCTCAATCCAACTCTGTAGCCCCCAAAAATTTCGCCCACGTAGCTGGCCAAAGTCTATGCTTTTATCTCCGCCAAAATGCTTCCACCACAACAGCGGCATTTCAAGTTGGTGGAAAGGCAATGTACTGCCAACACGCTGCGCTAATTCATGACATTGCGGCAGCCGAGCGTTAACTTCGTCAATATTTCTAATGACTTTGATTTGGATCATAAAGCTGCTCCATGATGCTCATTTATACCTGACCGAATAGTTTTTTAAATAGATCAAACCAGCCTTTACGAATTTACCGGTTGATCTTGGCATTTTGTACAATGGATTACGATAGACCGTCCTAAGATCTTCAAGTGCAAGTTCAGTATCTAGGTGCTCATTCAGTTTGGCTATTGTCGGTTCAGGATGAAGAATCAAATCATCATAGAGAAGATGCAGATAAGGCTGGCTATTCTCTCCACAAAAATCAATAAAGGATTGTACTATGCCATCTGAGCAATTCTTGCAGAACTCATAGCTCTGGATCTGCCGTCGCAAAGTCGCTGAAATCCACATCTGCAAATTATCTCTTGTCAAAAGAATAAATTTCACCGTATTCAAATCCAAAAAATTTTTCCAAAACCGAATGGTTAGCCACAATCGCGGATCCTTCCATACCCATGGTCTGTGATTATTGCAGTTTTCCATGAAAGAGACATAAGGGCGTTGGTCAATGTTTTCATGCATTCCGCTGATCAGCCTTATCGGCTCATTGGCAAACTCCATAATATAGTTTCCTTTATAGCCTGATTCATCAATGAGTTTTCGGTTCAGCTTAATTAACTCCTGGTTTTCATATGTATCATAGTCTTGTTTCTTAAAGGTATTGTCTCCCGTCCAATAGCCTGCCCTCGCAATCAAACTCGTCAACACGGAGCTTCCAGTAAGGCCACCTGTCAAAACAATACAGTTTTGTTTCATTACGTCAATGCCTCGCTTGTTACAAGACCACCTCATGGGGCGCTTCATGACTTAAAAATCCGAGCGGGCTCGCAGAATAGCCATAAGCGCCAGAGTTCATCACTACAATCAAATCTTTTTCCCCGGCATGGGGAAGCTCGACATTCATCCCAAAGGTGTCCAACGGCGTGCACAACGGACCGACGACGTTGACTTTTTCCAATGCGCCATTCAAACGATTGGCAACCGTCAGCGGCATGGACCGGCGGATGAAACTTTGGCCAAAATTTCCCGAGGCGGCCAGATGATGGTTCATGCCTCCGTCCAGGACCAGGAAAGTTTCTCCGCGCGATACTTTGCGATACCTGACCCGACAAACATAGAGTCCGCATTCGCCGATGATGTAGCGGCCCAGCTCGATCCTAAATTCGGCGCGGGAAAGACGCGGGCGTGCCTGAGCCAGCATTTCCGTCAACCCGTTGCCGATGCGGCCAAGATCCAATGTGCCGTCGCCTGCGAAATACGAAATCCCCAGCCCGCCGCCGAGGTTCACGATGCGCAACTGGAAATCAGTGGCAGCAACGAGCTCAATCGCATACTCCAGAATTTTATGATATGCCTCCAGAATCGCATCGGCGTTCAGATTCTGTGATCCGGCGTAGATGTGAATCCCTTCAACTTTGACGTGTTGGTCGCCTCGCCAGCGCTGCAGCAACGCGGGAATCAGTTCGCTGTCCATGCCGAAAGCTTTGGCCCCGCCTCCCATTTTCATACCGGATTTGGCAAGCTCGAATGCGGGATTGATCCGCATCAGGACTCTCACTTCCTTCTGGAAATGCTCACCAAGAAGGCGGAGATGCTCGATCTCCCTTTCACTCTCCACGCTGATGGTGCCGATGCCGTTTTCAACGGCGAAACGCAGCTCGTCGAGGCCTTTGCCGGGACCGGCAAAGCTCATTTTCGCCGCCGCTATCCCGGCCGCCATCGCCTTGACCATCTCGCCTTTCGAGGCAACGTCCACGCCGTCATACAAACCGCCGAGCTCGCGCAAAACCTCGTGATGAGGATTGGCCTTGACGGCATAGTAGATTTTCAGATCCGGGGGCAATTTCTCGCGCAGCATCCGGTGCCGCCAATGGAGGACGCCGCGGTCGTAAAGATAAAGCGGTGTCCCGTATCGTGCGGCAACCTGACTGATGGGCATGCCGCCGACGATGATTTCACCGTCGCGTTGCTCGAAGTGGGCAAGCGCCGATCTCAAGGCACTACTCATGCGATCAATCCACCCTCTTTTGAAGTCCAAGCCCCTCGAGTATTTGCTTTCTGATCGCCGCGCGATCCAGCTTGCCGTTGGCGTTGCGCGGCAGCTCCGAACGTATCTCGAGATCGTGAGGAATCATATAAGGGGGCAACATCTTCCTGCAATGCGACAACAACTCGTCCATTGTGATCGACGTTTGGGGGCGCGGTGCGACCACGGCTTTGATGATTTCGCCGTAGATCTCGTGCGGGAGTCCCATCACCACGGCGTCTTGAATTTTTCCGGTGGCGTATAGGACTTCTTCCACCTCCGTCGGGCTGATGCGGTTGCCTGCGCATTTGATCATCTCGTCCTTACGGCCGACAAAATACAAAAAACCTTCTTCATCCTTTTTGACGTAATCCCCGGAATAGACCACCATCTCGGGAATGGGAATTTCCTTGGGTTGCATCGGGTTGCGCCGGTAACGAGCGGCGGTCAGCTCCGGATCGCCCCAATAGCCTTGGGCGACGACCGGGCCGCGATGTACCAGCTCGCCGATCTGCCCGGGCCCGACGGGCTGATCATGCTCATTCAGAACCAGAATCTCGTTTCCCGGGATGGCTTTGCCAATCGAAGCCGGTTTGGAATCGACCAGGCGAGGATCCAGATAAGTCGAGCGAAAGGCTTCAGTCAAGCCATACATCAAAAAGATCGAAGTTTTGGGCAGGCGTTTTCTCAGCTCCCGCACGTAGTTTTCGGGAATTGCGCCGCCGGAGTTGGTGATATAACGCAGGCTGGGCAGTTGCTCGCCGTCCCACGGAATTTGCAGAAGCTGCAGCCACGTCGCCGCAACGGCCGCAAGGCCGGTGATCTCATATTTCTGCACGGCGTGAATGAGGTCCTTGGAAAAGAGGTGATCCAGCAACACAATCTTTGCGCCGCAAAAGATCGACGTGGTCAATTGATTCAAGCCGTAGTCGAAGCCGAACGAAAGGACGCTGAGCAGGCGATCATTCTCATGGATCCCGAGATACTCGCACACGATCTTGGTGCCGGAGACAATATTGCAGTGGCTCAGCGCCACGCCTTTCGGGCGCCCGGTCGAGCCGGAGGTGTAAAGAATGGCGGCCAGATCATTTTCGACGATCCGGTCACTGATGCGCCCGCTTTCGGCTCGACTGCCGAGGGCTTCCGTCCAGTCGATCAGTCTGATGGAATGGCCCACGACTCCTTCCGTGGTCGAGCCTGAATCAATGATGAGGATGGTTGTGAGGGTGGACATTCCGGCAAGTTCTGTCGCGAGCTCCTTGAAACGTGCGGCCGTGGTAATCAACAATTTGGCGCCGCAATTGTTGATTATGTACGCCGCCTGATTCACATGCGAGAGCCGCTTGATCGGGACCATGACGCCTCCGGCCACGGAAATCCCGAAGATGGAAATGACCTTCTCAAAGCGTTTTTCAAGCCAGAAGGCGACGCGATCGCCTTTTCGGATGCCTTCGTTCCTCAAAACTCCCGCAAGCGTTTGGCTTGCGTGCGCGATTTGCTCGAAAGTTAGACGCTCATCTTTGCAAAGCACGGCTGGTCGGTCTGGAACGCGCTCGGCGCTGTGCAGAAGCAGCTCGTGAAGTAGTCTGGCCACCATAACCTCATCAATAAGAAAGAGTCTTTTTTTGAAACTTCTAAGCGGGGATAACTTGCATGCGGCCCGGCATGCCTGCCGGCGTCTGAGCCTGATCAAACGCCCGCAGGGCAGCGAGAGTTTGCGCCAAGGCCAGGCGTTTGGCTTCCCGATTGGAAAAAGTATGGTCGGCACCCTCGATGAATTGCAGAGTCAGGGTCTTGTTGCGCAACAACGGTTGCACTTCTGCACGGCTTTGCAGCAAGTCACGAAACTCCATTGCCGTCAGATCATTCGTGCTCAGCAAAACCCGGACGGGACGGTTAAAGGCGCAAAGCCCTCGGATGACACGGTCGGGCAGCGGTTCAGGAGGCTTGGGCTCGCCGCCGGTTGCTGCGCCGTTCGCCCGGGATCGCGTCTTTTGCACCAGGTCGCGAAAAGAACGAAAGGAGGCACCGGCGTCGAAACGGAATGAAAAAACCTTTTGCCAGAATTCCCCGTCCAATAAGCGCCGGATATAGTAGTGTCTGAGAATGGTCTTCGCCTGTCCCTGTTCGGTGTGGACGTAAGGGTTGCATAAGATCATCGCGGTGATGCGCTGGCGATCACTTGGAGCATACATGACGCTTGCCGCCGCGCCGTCGCACAAGGACCAAACAATGGCCTCCTGCAGAGACGATAGGGTCCCGAAGAGATAATCCATTGCGGCTCGAATCGAGGGTCCGGCGAATTCGAATCCGACAAAATTTCCTTCACTATCTCCCATCCCTTCATAATCGAAGCGATAGACGGCCACGCCTTCGTCACAAAGCGCCCTCGCAAGCTGGGCGTACAAGCGGTGGCTACCCACGCGTGTTTGAGGCCCGCCGATCACCATGAGAACGATTTTAACAACGTCATGCTCTCGTACAGGCAAATGCAGGATGCCATATAGAAGCTTATGACCAAGCGCAAACTGAACAGGTTTCTCCAAGCGAACGACGACCTCACTGCAATGCATTGATCCAATCTATCGTTCTCGCCGTCAGATCAGGCGACTCCCAACACCAGTACCTATCCCAAAAGGGTTCGGCATGTACGTGGGTAAAAATAACCGGTTTCGCTTCAGCCGCCAAGTTCGCGGCAAATTTTTCCAAAGCCAGTGGCGCTTTATCCATCATGGAAACGGAGGCGACAAACAATGGACAGTCGACCTTGGTTCGCCGAGGCAGATCTCCAATGGTCACGAAACTCGTATAGAGCTCCGGGGTGATGGTGTATCCGGTGACTTCGACAGACCGTCCGGCCTGCAATTGAGCCACCATCGACCTGACCGAATCCTTTTCTTGTGTCGTTCCGACCAATGCGGTACCGACCAATTGCCGCAAAAACTGATGAATATAGTCTTTGAATTCGATCACCGGATGCCAAAGAATGACAAAAGGGGTCTCCTGAGCTTTGCCGGCCTGCAGCAAAGCCAGGCCGGCACCGTGACGCAATCCCCACAGTGCAACGCTCTCCACTTTCGCCTCGGCTTTGAAGATTGTGATCGCCTCTTCAATTTCGTTGCGCCAGTCTTCGAGAGTGACTTCCTCCAAAACGCCTTCGCTATCACCGCAACCGCCAAAATCGAAGCGCATAACCGGGAGGCCCTGCCGGACAAAGGCACGAGCCGCCTTGGCGATCACCGCATGTGAACAGTTCTTTTCCTCGCCAAAAGCATGGCAATACAGGATACCCGTCGTACCGCGACTCCTGGCCGGCAGGTGTAGAAAGCCCAGCAGTTTTTTGTGTTTTCTGCCTTCAAAGAAAAATATTTTCTCTTGCCCTTCAACCATCGTTGGGTCAAAGTTTTTGTGCTACAAGATTCGACAATGAAGCTACGGTCTCGAACGCTTCTGCCGATAGCTCCTCATCCTCAAAATTGACGCCAAAATGCTCTTCCAGCGCCAAGATCAGATTTGTGACCGCCATTGAGTCCAGAATGTTTCCCGCCAGTTTGAAATCATCCGACATGGCTTCGGCCACCAGGCCGGCGCGCACACTCTTGCTGATCACCTCTTTGACTTCAGCCATCACTTGTCTGCTCATAGGTTCTCCTGCTTGTCATGAATCACTAGAATTGCGCACCCTCCAGGTGTACACGATGCCAGGCTTCCAGCATCACGAGCTGCCAAACGATCGTGCCGTAATAGGGCGTGGCGTCATGGAGCTGCAAGTCCCAGAGTTTGTGGATGAATTGGGGGTTGAAATAGCCGCGATGAAGGTGCCGTTGATCAAAGAGCAGATCATGGGCGAATTGCTTGATGCGCGTATTGCCACGCAGCCACTGTGAAATCGGCAGGCCAAAACCGTGCTTTTGTTTTGTCAAGATTTCTTGTGGCAGCAAATTGCCGAACGCTTTTTTGAAAATATACCGCAGCCCCTGGGTACCCTTTAGTTTCAGGTCTGTAGGGAGGTGAAATCCCAAATCAATAACCTGATGATCGAGCATCGGATAACGGATGCGCGTGTGCGCGAGATCGCACATCCGCGAGACTTTGCGCAAATCATTGTCGCTAATCGTCATTTTCATGTCCATGTACAAATGGCGATCCAGCAGGGCCGCCTCCGGCAGGCGGTTGAAATGCATTGCCGAAACGGCGTTGATCGCCTTGCCATGGCACGACGCCAGAAAGGACGAAGTGAACAGCTCGGCGTCGGTGACATAGCGATAGGATTCGATGCGCTCGACCTCCGGCATCTTGGCGCGGCGAATATAGCTGCCGGCTTTGCGAAAAAGCTCCAGCGGCACCTTTTCTAAACGGTGCAGGAGCAATGGTTCCAGCACGCCGGCGCGCAAAAGCCCGGGGAGCTTGAAATAATTTCGAAAGAGCTGCTGGGTGCCGTAGCGTTCATTGCCGCCAAAAATCTCGTCTCCGCCGTCGCCGGCCAGCATATACCGCACACCGTTAGCGGCCGCAGATTTCACGCAAAAGTGCGTGGGAATGGCGGAGGCGTTGCCAAACGGCTCGTCATAGGCCGCGACAATGCCGGGGAGCAAGGAGAGCACGTCATCGGGCTGGACATAATACTCGTGATGAGCCAAACCAAACGCTTTGGCCGCAACCCGCGCGTAAAACATTTCGTCGTAGCCGTTTTCCGGAAAGCCGATAGAATAGGCCGCCACCGGTTGCATGCGCTTACTCAACAAACCGCAAATCGAGCTGCTGTCGGTGCCACCGCTCAAGAAGCAGCCCAACTCTTTTTCCGTCGCCAGGCCATTTTTCATGATGGCCGTGGCCTGGTCGATCTGACTATGAACTTTCCCGGCGATCGTCGCTTCACTTTCATGCAGCTTGGGTGAGACTGAAATGTCCCAATACCGCATCAAATTGTGCCGCCGTGCTTCGGCGTGCAAGCAGTGGCCCGCTTCCAGCTTCTGCACGTCTTGGTAGATGGTGTACGGTGACGGAATCATGCTGTGTTGCATGTACGCGTATATCGCGCCGCCGTCGACTTGCAGCGACGGGCAGACTTGACGAATGGCACTGATGCGCGAGCCGAGATAATACCGGTTTCCTTCCCGGCGCCAGTACAATGGCCGGATCCCGACGCGGTCCGTGGCCGCCATACAGCGCCGCGTGTTCGAGTCGATCAAAATGAGAGCGAAGCTGCCGCGGATCTGCAACAGCCAGTCTTGTGCATTGGCGCGAAAACCCGCCAGCAGAAGTGCTCCAACGTTTTCCGCGGACATGCCGTGCCTCCAGGCAAGCTCGGCAAGGTTGTGGATGTCCGCCACGCCGGCAATCGTCAAATGATCAACCTGATGCGCAAATGTAATGGGACGCCAGTACGGCTCACTCCAGCCCGCACAGGCCAGGGCCCAATTGCTTCCGATTATTTTCGTAAATTGTAACGGCTCTCCATCCGACAGGCAGCGCGCCATTTGATCGATTGAGGAGGAAAAATCCACGCGCTGGTCATCGCAGGAAATCAAGCCACAAATGCCTTCCATAAAACTATTGCCGCTTCCTGTTTTAGGGCAAAGTCAAGCTGCCGTGAGAGAAGATTTCTTGTTCTTTATGAATGCCAGCAGCTCATTTCTGAGCTCCCGATCAAGCAACAGTAACAGAACGCCATAGCAAAGAGCGCCAATCACAATCTTAATACCAAGATTGAGGAGAGCGTTGGGGACAACCTCGCCAATCATCAGAATCAGAATGATCATGACGATGGAAGCCGCCGTTGCCCTGAACATCGATTTGAAATCCATGCGCATGACCAGATATCTTGAAGAGACTTTATAACAGACCGTGGTGTGCAAGAGATATGAAAACAGCGTGATAATCGCGGAGCTTTTTATGCCGTAATATGGCACAAAGATGCAATTGAGAATAACGTTCAAGACGCCGGAGGCAATGGTTATCCACGCAAGGATCCCTGTCTTTTTCTGCGTTCGCAAGCCTGAGGTCAGCAGAAAGTTTGTTTCACCGATCAGAAGTCCGGCAATAACATAGGGAATCAGCCCGCCGCTGTCGGCATATTTTGCAGAGGCCAGAAGGGTGAGGATTTCCTTCCCAAGAACTGAAAAGCCCAGAATAGTAGGAATGATCAACAAGAAAATGAGTTTTAAGGCTCTGGTGGTAAACGCCGTGGTGGCCTCATCGCCTTTCTCCGTCCAAAGAGAAAAGACAATGGGGACGATCGCCAATCGAATTGGTGTTAAGAGGAAGCCGGCCAGAAAGTTTGATAGATCGTAGGCCACCGAGTAATTGGCTACGGCCTCAGAATTCAGAAAATACTGAATCACATAGCGATCACCGAAATCCAGAATTGTTGCCGAGGAGCCAACAAGAACCAAAGGAAAGCCATATTTGTTTGTTAAGCGAAGGATTTCACGTGAGATTCTTACAAGGCCAATTTGCCTATCCATTACGAGATGAGTCAAGAGAATGACAAGAACGAGTCCCTCGGCAATGATCGCTCCAATGAAGGCCCCCATGACGTCCTTGTAAACATAGAGCAAGGCAATGGTGCAAGATAGCGTTCCATACTTGCTGATAATGGCCGCGAGGTTGAATATGAAGTGTCGTTTCTCCGCTCTTCGAATTTCTTGTAGCACGCCGTTTATCGGCCGAATGAGAATGAGTATTGCAGCAACTCTTAAGTAACGCCCGATATGACCAAAGGAGCCGTCATTCTCCAAGACATGGGAGGCGAGAATGGTCCCAAACATGACGAGGGTTGCGGATAGAATCGTTCCAAACAGCACGCTTGAACAGAAGCTTCGCAGCAACACTTCGCCCTGTTTCTCATATTCAGCATAAAACCTGGTGATGGCCGGAGGGAAGCCCAGGCGTGCTATTGGTCCAAGCCACCCGAGTGTTACGAATACGAGGCTCATGACCCCGTATTGTTCCTTGGTCAAGAGCCGCGTCATGATCGGCATCGAGATGAAACCGGCGACAATGACTAAAAGTTGTCCAGCAAAATAGTGAAAAGTGTGATTTATAAACTCCTTAAAAGAACGCAAGGTCAGGCTCCATTCCCTCTGGCTCCCTCTTTGCAAAGCTGTCGTTCTACCAAGGAAAGCCTCCTATATCCGCCGCGTTGCTGCATCGACATACGTCTGAAACCACAATTCCAAATTGAGCAGCATCCAAATCCATTCTCCGAAGTCGCGACGCCCTTGAATGTGAAATTTGAGCACACGCTGCACAACCTCTGGCTTAAAAAGGCCGCGGCGCCGGCAGCGCTCATCCAACAGGACTTCACGCGCAAAGCCGCTCAATTCCCGCCGAAACCACTGATTAATGGGGACAGCGAAGCCTTGTTTCTTCTTTGCGAGGGTGGCTTTCGGGAGATGACGGTACAATACTTTGCGGAGGAGGTATTTGCTCACTCCCTCACGCATTTTGAGTGATACTGGCAGGCGTACGGCAAACTCCACTAGTCGATAGTCCAGCAATGGCGCGCGCGTTTCCAGTGAATGGGCCATGCTCATGCGATCGACTTTCACGAGAATATCGCCGGGCAGATAGAGCTTCATATCGGCCAGTTGCAATCGCGTCAATTTGTCCGGTGCGACAAATTTGGCCAGAACGTCCTGGCGCGGTGCAGTGGCGTCATATTTCCGCAATTCCTGCCTGACCGGCGCAGCCAGAATATCATCTTTGATATAAGGAAACAGGCCGAGCGCCAGCGGGCCGTCGTCGGGTGAAGCGTCGCCGACGTATTTTAAAAAATTTCGCGCCGGCGCCTGAATCGGCAGGGCCCGTGCGAGGTTGCCAAATGCCACTCGTCGCAAGCCCGCGGGCAAGCGCAACCAGTTGCTGTGCTCATCCTTTTTCAGATAGCTAGAGTAGCCCGCAAACAGCTCGTCGCCGCCGTCGCCCGAAAGGATGACGGTGACTCGCTCCCGTGCCATCTTCGAGACGTAATATGTTGGAATCGCGGAGGAGTCGGCAAATGGTTCATCAAAGTGCCATACCAGTTCGGGCAGAAGGTTGATCGCATCGGTTGCAACTTGCAGTATTTGGTGTTGGGTTCCGCAATGGTCGGCCACGGCACGGGCGTCATCAACCTCGGAAAATGTCTTTTCGGCAAAATCAATGGTAAAGGTCCGAACTGGTTGGTTGCTGCATTTGGCCATCATCGCGACGATAGCGCTGGAGTCCAGGCCGCCGCTCAGAAAAGCACCGAGAGGAACATCGCTGATCATGCGGCAACGGACGGCGTCGGCAAGGAGCGCCTCCAGCTCCTGCGCATACTCTTCTTCCGTGTGTGCGCGCTCTTGGTTGCCGTTCAGTTGTTCCGGCTGCGGCAGCTCCCAATAGACTCTCTCATCAATGCGGCCGCTTTGATAAACGAGATAACCCGCCTCCTGAACTTTGCGGATATGCTTGAAAATGGACATGGGCGCCGGGACGTAGCCGTAGGTCAAATAGAAGTTCATCGCCGCCATGTCGATCTCGCGCGGGACCTCCGGCAGGGCGAGAATGGCCTTCATTTCCGAAGCAAAGATAAGCCTTTCGCCCTGATGATAGTAGTAGAGCGGCTTCTTTCCCAGGCGGTCGCGGGCCAGCAGCAGTCTGCGCCGTGGACGATCCCAAATGGCAAACGCAAACATCCCATTGAGATATTGGAGGCAATTCTCGCCGAAAATCTCGTATGCCTTGAGAATCACTTCGGTATCGGAACGCGTGCGAAAGCGGCAGCCACGGCCCTCCAGCTCCTTTCTCAGCTCGAGAAAATTGTAAATTTCACCGTTGAATGTGATCCACAACGCGCCTTCTGCCGTGGACATCGGTTGATGGCCGGCCGGACTCAAATCGATAATGCTTAGCCGCCGATGTCCGAGGGCAACTTGATCATCGACATAAACACCTTCGTCATCCGGACCGCGATAATCCAGTAATCGGCACATCTCTTGCAAGAGTGAGCTGGAGCGTTCGAGCGAAAACTCACCTCTTGTAAAGCCACAGATTCCGCACATATCAACGAGGCTTATGTTTTCCTAATTCTGACAGATACGAGAGATGCAGATCCGATGCTTGCCGGATGGAAGAACTGGGAGGTTGTGAACAACCTCGAGCTTAACCGTCATCTTTGCACCCACTGCTCCTTGCAGTCGTTTGACGACCTCATGAGAATCCGCTTCGCCATTTTTGACGATCTTTACCGTCACATTCTCCCGATTCTCCTGAATCACTTGAAACTGCTTGATGCCATTCAGCGGATAAAAGATCTCCGCTATGTCGTCCGCAAAGATGTAGCGCTTATCGGGCGTGACAATAACGTCACTCAACCGGCCTTTGAGTTCACCGATGACCGGCAATCCCCTGCCACAGGAACAAGAGTGGGCAGCAGCAACCCCGATGTCCCCTAGCTGATAGCGGATAAAGGGCATGGCGTAGTTGTTCAAATCCGTCACCACAACACTTCCCAGCATCCCCGCTGAAACTGGGTCCGCCTCTCCCCAAAACTCAAAGTAGACATTCTGTATATTCAGGTGAAGGTTTCCCTCGGAGCACTCACCCGCCAGTTGCCCGATCTCTTGGGAGGCATAGCGGTTAAACACGCGGCAGCCAAATGCCTTTTCGATTAATTCCCTCTGGTAGGGGAATAATGTCTCGGCGGTGGTTACAACCCCAAGGAGGCCGGTAATGGAACGGCGTTGTTCAAGAAGATGGGTAGCCAGGGTAAACAGGGCATTGGTGTAGCCAATCAAAATCTTCGGCTTGAAGCGCTGCATGCGATCTGCAATTTTTTTCATTGCCGCTTCATCTATCTGATGTACATTCGAGCAGATCTCTTGTGTGCAAAATTGCGCCAGCCGGCGGTAGGTTTTTCTCTTGAAATTCTCCGGATCCAAGGACCCCCACAAGCGCATGGAACGATCTCCCACTTGCCAACCCATCCATTGATGATAGCCCCAAGTGTCCGCTACTTCAATTGCCCGCTTGGCCGGATGTTTATATAAACGGGTAGGCTGGCCGGTCGATCCTCCGGAAGCCACCGGGGTCAATTGGATACCACGATGATCCCGGGCGATGAGATGTTCCCTGTGCTCTTGTACAATTCCTTTGCTCAACAGGGGAATCTTGCGGAAATCTTCGGGCGTCTTGATATCTTGTGGGGCCAGACCGTTGCAGTCAAAGAGTTTTCTATAATACGGCACTTGCTCATAGGCATGCGCCAAAAGTTTTTGCAAGCACTTCCACTGAAGATTTAGAATTGATTCGGTAGGCCTCCATTGGCACTCTAAAAAGCGGTGATAGTGATGCATAACCTCTTTGGCCGAATAACCATGCAGGCCCGTCCAGATTGAGAGCTTAGAGCTTCGCCAATGAGTTAACTTTTTCATTCTCCAAGCGGTAAATGATTCGGATGATCGAGACCTGCGCCCGGCTCATATTGCATAAGTCAAAAATCCCTAAACCCCTCGTTGGCTTTTTGGAGCAGCATCCTGACAAAGAGAAATACCGCAAAGAGAAAAGGCTTCAAGTCCTTGCGATCGTAATAGGCAAATGAACGCGCTCGTAAAATGGTGCGGAACCATACTCCCCAGGTCATCTCTCCCTGTTTGCGCTTACGCCAGCAAGAACTGAGATCGCGCTGAAAATCCAGCCACCGAATTCCCTGCTTTTGTCTGAAACGCAGAGGCTCTATTTTTTCTCCCAGCAGATCCTGATAAGCAATGTAAGCCAGATTGACGCCGCAATCGGTGAAGAGCTGGTTGTGGTAATAACTTCGCGCGTTGAGCTCGATAAAATAGAAGGAACCGCTTTTCCGGTCCCTCACAAATTCGGCGGCCACCAATCCTCTAAATCCGATCTGTTTTAGAAACTGCACCGTCGTTGCCTCTAATTCTGGCAGGTAGATACTCTCACCCAGACAGGTGACGCCATAATCCGGTGGATACTGGCGGAGCTTGCAGCCGGTATAAATCGCCAACGGCTCAGAACTGGCGGAGAAATAGGCCGCACACACAAAAATGTGGCCGTCACCGCCGCGAATGATCTCCTGCACGATCGTTTGTCCGAGGAAATGCGGATGAATTTGATAGAAAGCCCTGAGCTGGCCGGGGTCAGCCACGATGACATTCTTGGCGCTTTCGAAAAATTTCACAGAAAAGGTATCTAGCGGCTTGATGATGCAGGGAAAATTCATCTCGCCGCAAATAGATTTCAGTTCTTCCGAGGTTTGGAGAAAATGGGTTCTTGGAATCGGAACGCCGCAACGCTCTGCCAGCACTTGCGTTCCGTTTTTCTTAATGATCATCTCCAAGGTCTGAAGATCGGGAATATTAAATCTGTAATATCGCTCGAGCGACTTCCGATGATCTGAAATGAAATACAGAGACTCATCGCTGGTAGGCAACAGTGGTGGGCGATTCAGTCCTTGCCCAAGGCGCATCAATTCGTCAAGGAAGCTTGCTTGATTGCATTCCAAAGCCAGCCGCTTGGCGATTTTACAGTATTTTGAAAAACGCCCGGCTTCGTGAAATCGTGAGTAAATTCCAATGACGGGCACGGCTTTTCGGCCCAGGCTTCTGACCACTCCAAGGCCATTAACACCCAGACCTAACACGACTGCTGGAACATCATCCCGGGCTGAATCCGGAAAAACTTTCCTTGTCGCAATGTTTTTCTTCTCCAAACTACTACCGAAGAAAAGCGCGCCAAAATCGATTCAGGCCAGTCAACTCGGCTACCATAGTGCCCTTGTGAAAAGAATCGTTCAGTGTTAAAAACCCTGCATCCAGGCGTTTGAGCGCAAATAACCCTGCTTTGGAATAGTTGGGAGCATCAGTGAGAGCGACGGCGCAGCGATAACCAAATTGCCGGACTTTTTTGATGACCAAGTCGTTATAACAGCCCCAGGGATAGGAAAAAAATTCAACCGGATGATTGAGCCCTACCTCGAGCACTTGTTGAGAAAGCCCGATCTCCTCGTCCAAGTCTTTTTCCGGCAATAAATCAAGCCGCGGATGAGTGATCGAATGAGATCCGAAGGCAAACAAACCCGTACTTTGCATTTCCCTGATCATGTCCCAGTCGAGCAAAGCGTTGTCCGGGGCGTCATTTGGTATGGGCTGAAGCTTCATCACCTCGTCAACAACCGCTTTTCTCAAATCGGGATGAAGCTCGGAGATTTTTTTCACGGCGGTGCGTGCCGAGGCTTGGCGCCGGTCGCGCGGCAGGTTGCGCAGGAACCGAAGGCTCGCGACGGCTTCTTCGGGCAAATCGTCGCGGAGAGTCAACTCCTGCAGATCCGCCGTCTGCAAACGCTGGCCTACTGCGTCAAACCACAACTGCGTGTCCGTCCCGATCAGACCCGAGGGCAAAAATACTGTGACCGGCAATCGATACTTTTCCAAAATCGGTCTGACCACGGTATAGAGCTCGCGGTAACCATCATCGAACGTCAACACAATAGCGCGTTCGGGTATGGGCAAATCGTTTGCCAGGATCTGCAAGGCTTCCGTGAGGGAGAGGACGCGACATTGCTGACGAAAGAATTCCATCTGCTTGGTAAAGGCGCGCACCGTTACCGCCATCGCTGTGAAAAGATAGTGCGGCAGCACGTGCGCGTGCAGTACACGGTGATAGTTTATGATGTAAAGCGGCCGCTGTCCTATTTTTCCCCGCCATTTGAGAGCCCCTAGATTATACCACGTGTTTCCCCAAGAAGCCTTCAGGAACTGCTTGGGCTGCCGCAGGCGAAACGAATGAAGTTTCTGGTGCGCTAACTCGAGATACAGCACTTCATACTGTCTCAGAGTTTCCTGGAAGCTGTGATGGCGCTCAATATACAGTCGTCCCGCCTGAGTCATGGCTTTGCGTTTGTTTTCGTTCTCAAGCAGGTGCGCGATTGTTTCGCTCATGAGCTCCGGCGACTTGGGCGGAACAAGGGCGCCATTCATGCCGTCGGATACAATAGCAGGCGTTCCGCCCACCGCTGTCGCGACCACCGGCACACCGCTGGCCATCGCTTCGAGAATCGTATTCGACATGCCTTCGTAGATGGAGCTGTTCACATAGACGTCGAAGGCGGGCATGACGTCGTGGATGTCGGAGCGTTTGCCCAGAAAGTGAACGGCGCCGGCGATCGCCAGGTCGCTGGCCAGGTCTTCAAATTGTTGCAAGTCCGGGGCATGCCCGACCACCAACAACTGCGCTTCCGGAACCTTTTGACGAACGAGAGCAAAGGCCCTGAACAAATTCGGTAAATCCTTAACCGGGCGAATGTATCCGATCACGGCGCCGATCGTTGGAACATGCGTCGCGATTCCCAATGCACGCTTGGCCGGACCGCGATCTCGCACCAACTTGAATTTATCGAGCATGACACCGTTGGGAATCAGGGAAATCTTCCCCTCCGGCACACCCCAAGTATGACGGAGAAGTTCTGCAATATCAGTGGAAACCGCGGTGAGTTGGTCACAACACGAAGCAAGATATTTACGCAACCACGACCTCTTCCAATTGTGCTCGTATTGCTCGGTATCACGCCCATGTTCGCCGTGAAGGATCACTGGCACTGCGGCTAGGCGCGCGGCTAAAACGGCATAGAGAAACGTTGTCCAGTTGTGAGAGTGCACGATATCGATACGCTGGCGCCGGAAAATTTCCGCCAATTGCAGGATGAGCTTGAGCTGAAATCCGTGGCCTTTGGCAAGCTCGAAAGTTTCCACATCGTCAGCAACGTGTTCTCTTGCCCCGGCCGGGGCGACTTGGAGACCCGCAATGGCGGGAAGAAAGCGGCTTCGATCCAGGCGGTTGACGAGCTTGATCACGTTGTATTCCGTTCCGGCCAGGGCTATCCCGCTGACAACGTGCAAAAGCCGGATTTTGGATTCGCTTGCCATATCAAATGCTGGAACTGCCGTATAGTTTGCCGTATCGGTTCTCCAGCCATTGCAGCACGATCGCAAAACCGTCACCCTGCCACTCTGGAAGCGACAACTGATGATTGGCGTTTTTGACGAGGTGAATGTCACAACCGGCCTTGTATCTGGGATTGGCCTCCAGAAAACCGTCTTTGAATTTCGTCCGGAACGGGCCGACCAGAATGTCATTTTCACCGAAGAGGAACAGCATTTCATGGCCGGCTTCGACCATTTTCACGTAGGCCTCGAGAAACAGGTAATTGAAATCCGCGCCCTCCCCCCAGGAAAATTCCTCAACTGGCCTGAATACCTTCGGTTTCAACCTAACAGAAGCCGCGGATTTCAAGGTCTGAAAAAGCAGCCGGTAATCGGTGCGCAGGAGCAGCAGTCTTTTCAGGAATTCAACTTTGAAAATCTTTTGCAAGTATGCCCGCAAGTACACCTTGGCCAGTTCTTGTGAGACCTCCGGCGTGTCGTTCTTTGCTGTGCCATCGAAATATATCGGCATGCCGAGAAAGATCAGGGCATCCACTCTTTTGTCAGCGGCGGCCGTCAATAGCGCGGTAATTGCTCCGCCGCAGAGACCGGTCAGAATCAATTTATCGACTGCCGTCCTCTCGTGGAAAGCGTCGACCGCGGCCCTGGCGTCCGCCACAAATCTCCCATTCTGAATCGTCCTCCAAAGATCGACGACGCGGCCATTTTCAATTTCTCCTTCGCTATCGCCGAGGCCTTCGGGATCAACACGAAAGCAATAATAGCCTCTTTCGCATAGCCACCTGGCCATTTTCACGTACAAGCGATGAGGCCCTACTCTGTGCTTCAAGCCCGCACATAGAAAGACGATACCGATCTTTCGTGCGGGTTGTAGATCCGGCTGATGGATTACACCAAACAAGGCACGGTTATTCTTGTTTCTAAGCTTTATGGGGTATTCCATCTGAACGGTTGGTTACATGATCAAGCCATGCAATCGTTTTGGAGTATAGATCATCGGTGCGAGCCACATAAGATTTTGGTTCAATCCAGAACGCTGGTGCAGAGGCCTGAATCACCTCGATCGCTTTGCCATTCTTTTGCGATTGCGCAATTTTTGCCAAGGCTAGATCTACCAGCCTGGCCTTTTCGGATATATCCACTAGCAAGGCCGAGCCAGGAAATTGCGTGAGGGCGTCCGCCAAGCCGGCCTGGATCGCCTCCTGATAAAACTCCTTGGAAAGGTCATAGCCATCTATATTGATCAACTGCCCGGACATCAGATTCTGGACCAATTGCTCACGATCATGACGAATTTCACCGTAGATGACCATCTGCGCGGCCACATTGGAGCGCAAAAGTTGCCAAAGATAGTTCTTGACATCAACGACTGGGGCGCAAAGGATCAAAAACGCAATGCCGGGATTCTTTTCAGCGGCCAAGGCAGCGCAGACTGCCCCTAACCTGAGGCCTAAGAGGCCAATTCTTTCCAGACCGGTTTTCTTTTTCAGCAGCGCAATGCTGCTCAAGACATCGGCGACCCGGGTTGCGATCGTGGCTTGTCCGGATTCGCCGCTGCTGTCGCCGCATCCCATGTAATCAAAGCGCAGCACGTGATAACCGCCAGCGGCCAGGGCACGCGCGAAATTGGCCATGATGCGATGGGATATGTTCTGCTCTTCGGCAAATGCCTGGCAAAAGACCAGGCCTGCGCCGTTGTCATTTGGCTGCGGATAGTGTAGAATCCCGAACAAGGGATGGTCTTCACTAGTGAAAAAAAGTGGTTCTTCGACAGCTCCACTAGTGATTTTTCTCAAGGGTTTTCCGGCCTTTTCGAGTTGGGACAGAGAAGGGGGTTTAGTGGAGTTGCATCATTAAAATCTTTGATGTGAATCTTCATATCGGCTTCCCGCAAGGTTCCGATACCCTGACGATGACACTCCTCCAGGAATTTTCTGAACGGCCAGTCATGAAGATCCGAATTGTGCAGGTTGGCCAGGTTTTCATCATGGCTGTGCTCCAAAGTGGCCGGAAGCAGACAGTACTTGGCAGCATGATAGTCCAGCGCGATCGGGTCTTTGGAGGCGAAGATCGTTCTTGTGTGAGCCCGCTGCGAGGTATCGATCCGGCTGCCATACCCAACCCACTCTGCGGTGATGATATTCAGGTCCGGCTGCCGGATGGTTCTCATCCAGCATCCCAACGCACCGCCGGTGTACTGAAAATTGAATGTGCCGGCCTTGACCGAAAAATCATGTGACAATCCCGCCAGGAAGCCCAGCCCAAACTTGTTGCAGCCATAGCGGATTTGACCACCCAGCTTGTGGATGGCGCTTTCCATGCCGATGTAGTGCGTATTCCAATATCCCGCCGGCTCCGGTCCCTGATGCCCACAAGTCATATCCACAACACCCATCAAATTCTTAACCGAAGCTGTTGCTCCGCAATAGTGACTATGGTGATTGAGAGCGGAAAAATTGACGAATTTGATCGGGGTATCGATATATTTTCCATTTTTCCACGCGCCATCCTTTAAGTCAATCGTGGTACCACTGTAGGCAGAGGTGAAGATGGGATAAGTCATCATGCATTTGCGACCTTCTGGCGATTCATAGACCAAATCCTTGCGCCAGACATATCCATCACCTTGGGCTGCACCTTGAACCAAACGGCCATTTCCTGCATTTCCTTGACGCGGCTTGGGATTCGGGCCGGCGTCGTGCCAGTGGTATTTGCTCACACAGTGTATGCCTTTTGCATGATAGAAATCCACCAGTTCGTTATAATTGAAGCTGCCATTCCTGTGTTCCGTGGTCCAGCCCAGCGCATCATCAACCTGGTGATGGTGGTTCTCAGCTATGATGATTTCGCCGGCAAAGCCCGGCATTTCCAGAATCAGGTCCATGAAAGCTTTCATGGCATCCGTATTGGTCATGCCCTGATGCCACCATTGGGCATTCGGTTTCAGGATGACAATATCCTTCTCACCAATGATCTTCTCGATCCCGCCCAGCATGGCAACAACGCTCTTCATGTTTTGTTCGGGTGTGCCATTCCTCGCTACGTATATTTCAGAAAGCGGCGTGCTGGCGGGAGTAGATGCAGCATTCCCTGCCAAGAGGCGAGAACGAACGGTCTTCCATGGAAATAGCTGAAACAAGAAAATTCCCTTGACACATTTTTTGAAGCGCTTTATGAACTCTCGGCGAGTCATCATTACGCTGTGCCGCTTGCGCCTCCTAGTTCGATCCCGGCATCTTTGTGTCGATGAATTTGACGATACGATCGATAGTGTCGAGATTCTCCGGCCTGACGTCGTTATCCCCGACAACAATGCCGAATTGCTCTTCCAAAAACGCGATCAATGCCAACACCCCTGTGGAGTCGATGATGCCTTTGCCGTGCAGCGAGTCGTTATCCTGTAAGGTCGCACCGTCGCCAAAGAGAAAATTTTCCGTAATAAAATTTCTTACCTTTTCATGGCCTGTCATTTTTCATCTCGTAGGATTGAAAGTTGATGCAAAATGTGAGAGCTCGGACTCGTTGAAATCACAACTGAAGACTGGCCTGCAGCGGCGCCAGTCGCAGATAGTCGGTCGTACGCTGTTTTTGCTTGAGATCGTCGATGACCCTCTGCACCTGCTCTTTTTCCAAATCGAGATGTTCGGCTATGACACCTGCCGAAAACCCCCGTTCGAAACAGTACCAGATGGCATCCATGGTCGCAAACGGCAGGCGGAAAAAAAACTCCTCCTGCGTTTGTTCCGCTGGGTAGGTGTCGGTGGTGGGCTCGCGCTGCATGATCGCCGGTGGAATCTGCAGGACTTCAGCCAATTTATAGACCTGGGTTTTGAAAAAGTTGCCAAGAGGCATTAGATCCGAGCCGCCATCGCCATATTTCACAAAGAAGCCCATACCGTGCTCATTTTTGTTGCCGGTACCGGCCACGGCATAGTTGCGCAGCTCGGCATGGTAATAAAGCATGGTCATGCGCAGCCGCTGCTTCATGTTGGAAGCGGCAACGACTTGCAGATAATCGTCGAGTTTCAATCGTTTCGAGATTTCCACGCCGTTTTCGTCCACCAGATTCAACCGAAAGACGTTGATCATGTTTGCTTCCAGGGGGTTCGATTGCAGGGTGATCTTGAATTTTTGCCCCTGACGAAACTCAGGAAAGACGCGCTTGACCGCTTCATCACGGCGCGCATAGGCTCCCATGCCTTCGAGGCCTGCCGAGATGTCCTCGACAAGGAAGCGAATCCCCAGGCTGCCGGCAAGCTCGTGCGCCAGTGACAGGCTCTCTGGACTCGACTCGCGTTCGGGCAGCGCTATTCCAACCACCCGCTTTGCCCCCAGGGCCTTCGCACACAACGCTGCGACCACGGAAGAGTCAATCCCGCCGCTGATGCCGACGACCGCTCCCTGTTTCTTGAGCACGCCGCTAGTACTTTCGCGAATCCAATTGCAGAGATCATGCATCGCATGTTGCGCATCAAAATCAGTTACTCGTTTCATTGCCGTCATGTTTTTCAGCCTTTCGTTGCCTCGCCAGATTTCGTTCTCTTGTCCAACACCCACCAAGTTGCATCTTTATCAGCCGCGCGAGGCCTTACCTCATTGATAAACAACTTCGTTAGCATACCGGTAGTGGCGATCGCGACCAGTGCCATTTCTTCACGCTCGGAAACCGTGGCGCCAGGCTGATCGAATTTTTTTTTCAAAAGCGCCACCTTTTTGCTCGTAAAGATGCCGTCGTGATCGATCATTCGCTCCGTGGTATACTCGGCCAGCACCTGTTGCGCGGCACTGAAGGAATCTTTTATCGGCGCCCGATAGGGATGCTTCGTCCGATGGGTAACCTCCGGCGGCAATAGCTTGGAAAAGGCTTGCTTTAATATCCACTTTTCATTGAGGCCCTTAAGCTTGGTCGCAGGCGAAAGCCGATTGGCAAGTTCGATGACGCGGCGGTCCAAGAAGGGAAATCGGCCTTCGACCGCGTGGCTCATCAGCATTCGATCCCCTTGCGAGGAGAGCAAATAGCTTCCCAGAAAGATATGGCATTCGAGGAAGTGGGCCCGGGCGAGAGGTTTCAGCTGCGTAAGGGCACAATGCCCATTCAATTGAGCAGACAGGTCCTCTATGGGGTCGTAGTCTGCCTCCGCGCCGAAGAATTCCGGATTCACAAAACTCAAAACGAAGGCATTATTCAGCCACCGGATGCGATGCGAATAGAATGGATCAGCGGTATCCAGCAGATTCTTCTGAAAGAATTCCTGCCAAAAAGTGCCGGTGCGGCCGTTTTCCACGTTCAAATAAGGGTAGAGCCGCTTGAACAGTAGCGGGCGGATTCTCGAACCAGGCTGTCGCGCGTTAAAACAGCGGAGCTTGGTTTCCTTGTAGATGTTGTAGCCGCTGAAAAATTCGTCAGCCCCTTCGCCGGTGAGAACCACTCTAAAACCTGACTCACGCACCATTTTGGAAAGCAGGAAGAGCGGCGCCGGCCCGGTGCGCATGAGTGGTTTTTCCGCATGCCAGACCACTTCGGGCAAAACCTCGCCGATGGTTCTATTGTCACAGGTGAAACTGGAATGATCCGTGTTCAGATGACTTGAGACGAGTTGCTGATACTTCGATTCGTCGTATTTCGCGTGTTCGAAACCGATGGAAAAAGTCCGGAGCCGATTTTGATTCTTGACTTTGACCAGCGCAGTGGTAATGGAGGAGTCCAGGCCGCCACTCAAATAGGCGCCGACGGGAACATCCGATCGCAGTCGCAGCCTCACCGCATCTTCCAGCAGGAAGGTGAGCTCGTCGATCGCTTCCAGAGGATTGCGAATCGAGCCGTTCTCCGGCGCGGAGAACGGCAAGCTCCAATAGCGGTGCTCTTGAACGCGATTTGATTCAACCCATAAGTAGCACCCGGGCTTGATTTCAAAAACATCCTGAAACGGTGTTTGTCCGGGCAGTGTCGACCAGAAAGTGAAAACCTGCTTCAGCGCGGTCCGACTGAGCTTGAGCACGATGCCGGGAATCTTGAGAAGCGCTTTGATCTCCGAGGCAAAAGCGAAACAGTACTGGTTGTGCAAGTAATACAAAGGGCAGATACCGACGTGGTCGCGTGCCAGGAAAAGCTTGTGCTGGCGGCAATCCCAGAGCGCGAAAGCGAACTGGCCGTTTAACCGCTCGAGCAGATTTTCGCGACAGTCTTCAAACAGATGAATGAGGACCTCCACGTCGCTGTTCGTGGAGAACCGGTGGCCGCCGGCCTCAAGCTCCGCGCGGAGCTCAATATAATTGTAAATCTCGCCATTGCAGATCAGCCACAGAGAACCATCCTCGTTGCTGATAGGCTGGCGTCCCCCTTTGGGGTCGATGATGCTGAGACGCGCATGACCGAGCGTCACCCGGTCATCGATATACAAGCCCCGCCCGTCGGGTCCGCGATGCGCCAAGGCGGCGACCATGTCCTTGCCCGTTTCAAGAGCATCAGGGGCTTGTTGTCCCCAATCAAAAATTCCGGTTATGCCACACATGATAAGCAGTGAAACAAAATGTTTGACATTGTGAAGTGAAAAAAGAAGCAACCTTGTGGTTTGACGTCTTTTTGCCCCATTTCCCCAGCCCCTTCCTTTGGTGAATCAGATTGAAACGCATGTTGATTCTTTACGAGCAGACGATCGAGCACTCCAAGATTCTCTTCCCAACTAAAGTTTTTCCGCAGAAATCTAAACGCTTGCCTTCTCACCTGATCTCGGCGTTTCTTATTCAGAAGAAGATGTAGTGTTTGTCGTGCGTATTCAGGGGCCGTCTCAGCAACGAGAACTTCACTTTCTGTATTGGCACCAATTCCCCGTGCTGCTGCGGGGCTGGTTACCACCGGCACACCGCATGCCATGGCCTCCAGTATCTTGGTCTGCATGCCACGTGCGATGCGCATGGGCGCGACAAAAACCTGGGCACTCTTGATATAGGGTCGTAAATCATCCAGATAACCGGTAACAAAAATGCCAATCTGGGGGCGATGCAGCTTGCGAACCTTTCGTACTGGATTGCCGCCCGCAATATAAAACTGCAGTTCCGGCATGATCGTTTTCAAATTGGGAAAGACTTCACGCGCAAACCAGCAGGCGGCGTCAATATTGGGCAGGTAATCCATCGCGCCGGTGAATAGCACATACGGTCTGCCTCCGGGCGGCGAAGGCTGGCGTGCGGGCAATTCATGCCCGTAGTAACGATCGAAATCGACGCCATTGCTCATGAGCACGAGCTTTTCATGGAAGCCGTTGCGCTCAAACAACAGTTTCTCCTGCGGTCCGATGAAGATGACGTGATCGAAGTGTGCTGCCACCTTTTTTTCATACTCGGCGAGTCGATTGCCTTCGAACCGGTATAGCCACGATATGGGAGGCCGGCTGGTGGTGGCATACTGTTTGAATTTTTCCGAATCGAGATCGCAAAAATCAATGACGCGCAGCGGGAATTTCACGTCCCAAACGTAGTCAGCCACATTTGAGGAATAGACATAGAGCACATCAAAATTCTCATGGCGGACATGAGCTTCGAGCTGGCTGAAAAGTGCATGCGAGTAAAAGTAGTGAACGGTAAGCGGTTTGTCAGTGATCAACGCCTGCAACATTGACAAACGCTGCCGTAAGGGTCGCAAGGGTACGCAGATCAGATGCGGGACGAGTGTTCGCAACTCTTCGGCGGCACGGAGATCCCTCTTATTGTCTATCAAGCAGGCAAGATGGACTTCATGCTTTCTTGCCAGGTGTTTGAGCACGTGGTACGCACGTATTTTGTCACCTTTGTCGGGTGGGTATGGAATGCGATGCGTCAAAAATAGGATCTTCACGTATGATTATTCTACAATCGGTGAAATCTTTTCAAAAAAAGCAAAAAAAATCTTACCCCAGAGTCGCTGAGATCGCAGATTTGAACTTGCAGGCTATTCTCAGCGAACTCTGCATCTCACGTTTTGCGCCTTACGACTGCAAGACCCGCAAACACGCCCACCGCATCATAGATCCAATCTCCGAGCGACATGAATCTGCCTGGAATGAAATGCTGATACCACTCATCCGCAGCGGCAAAGATCAGACAGAAACACAACGCCACAATGCTAGCGCGCCTGGTGCCAACGCTCCAATTGAGCAAAGAGAGAAGGCACAGACACGAAAGTAGTCCATACTCAGGAATATGCAAGATACTTTGAAGCGAGGGCGCGACCCCCATGAGGATGCTGCCGGGGAGCGAGGCATCACTGGCCGGGATGGATGATACTGAGAAAATCAGTATCATGTATGCGGCCGCCAAGACCGGAAGTTTTCGACCTTTAATGGATATAGCCGGGAGAAATGACTTGGGCATTAAATACTAAGTGGTTTTGGATAGTGGGGTCAATTTCACATTCACAATTCAGCATTGACAATTCAGAATTGTGAATGGTGAATGGCCGATGGTGAATTGTGAATGCTGGGAAGTCATGGTATGCTCCAGCTTATGGAAACGCCCTAACCAGTCTTGGTCCCAATAGCTTGGTCACACGCAATGGCAGCCGCCGCCAAACGTTTATGGCCATGCGAAATTTTGGGTTCAACGGGTTAATCTCAGGCAGGGAGTGTCCGTTCGACATCCAATATTGATAAGGAAGCGGCGTGGGTTCAAAGCCCATGTGTCGCTTGAAGTCAAAAGCGCCTGTGGTGTTCTTGCTGCGCCCAAAGTCAAACCAGAGACAGCCTTTTTCGCTGGCGTGTTTCATCAAGGTCCAGTACATGAAATTGTTGGGGGCAAGATGGTTCTTGTCGGGTAGCGAGCCGCCGTAATAAGGCAGAACGGTCTTACGATAGTAAAAGGAAAGCACACCGGCCACCGGCTTGTTCTCGTGATAGATGAGCAGGAGATCCGACTCGTTCTTCAGTTCGCGCAGGCAATTTGTGAACAAGCGCTTGGGAAAGACCGGAGTGCCCAGGTTGTGCACCGAGCTCGCGTAAATCTCATAAAAATCGTCCACGCTGTTATCTACGAATTTCGCCACCAGACCATTTTTCTCGGCCTTGCGCACCATCCGGCGGGCTTCTCGTGGCAAACTTTCAAAATTCTGCTCCGCCGTCGGATGAAGAGGCTTAAGAAAGGTGAAATACAACGTATCGCGCGTTTTCAAATCAGGGGTTTGGCAGGCAAAAGTCTGACGCAACTCAGCGTAGGTTGCACCCACTCTATTCGAATGCACTTTGCAGCTGTCGAGTAGAGCTTGCTCCGCCTCTGGGTGCGCCGCCAGGATGCCCCCGTAGACGGCAAAAGGAGTGGAGATCAGGGCATTGCCGGCAAATGGTGACTTTAAGTGAAATAAAGGGAGCACGCCGCTAATTGTATGACCATCTTCTGCCAAAAGATAGCTGGAGCGGTAGCGAAAGGTCGATTCAATAATTCTCTTCCATGCCAGCTTGTGAAAAATGGTGCCATGCTCCATGGCATCAACAAAAATGTCCCACCGGCTTTCGTCTTCCTTTTGCAGCAGTCTTACTCTGGTCATTGGGTACACCCTCCATTATAGAAACTGTTACGCATTTTCATTCTGCCTGCTCTCCCTTGAGCGCGAGATATGTGGGCGATGGTGGGCTCGAACCACCGGCCTTTGGCTTGTGACACCAACGCTCTGACCAACTGAGCTAATCGCCCATGTGGCGGCAAGGCGAGAGTAGCGATGGACTGGTAGGGGAGTGATGGATTAATGGAGTATTGGAGTAGTGAGAGCACTGTCACTCCATCACTCCATTGCTCCAACACTCCATCCTCTTCGACGCCAACGCCTCCCCCTGCCCCGCCTACGATACACGCTCGCGGTATTGCTACTGGCCGTTTCTATAGTAATTATATTTATAGTAACGATGGTCATAGTAATAGGGCAGGGCGCCTTCGACATTATTGATGATTGTTCCAAGCAGCTTATGGCGATTATCGTCGAGCAGCTCTACAGCACGTTGCGCCATTCGTTTTTGAGTTCTGCCGGCTTTTAGTACGAATAAAATGCCATCGGCTTCATTGCCGAGCAGGAGAGAATCGCTCACCGGAAGAACTGGCGGCGCATCCACAATCACGATTTTGAAATAGAATCGAATCTGGTTGAACATCTCTTTCAAGTGGACGGAGGAGAGAAGATCTGCCGGACTTTGGTTCGCGATACCGGCAGTAATGATCATCAGATTGGGAATCGCCGAAGGCTTCAGTACTGATTTCAGATCGAGGTTTTGAGACAGCAGGTCTGCCACGCCGTGCCGATTGGGCAAACCGAACATCTTGTGCACCACCGGCCGCCGTAAGTCGCAGTCGATCAGAATGGTTGGCGTGCCGCGATACCTGGCGCTGGCGGTCGCCAAATACGCCGAGATCGTGCTTTTCCCGTCGCCAATACCAGTACTGGTCATCAGGAAAACTTTCGTGCCATGAGATTCATTCTGCCACTGCAATTTGTTGTAAAGCCGGCGAAATGCCGTGGCTTCCGGAGTTTCCTCATAATAATAAGTCTGGCTCGGCATGAATTTGTAGAAGAAAAAAAGGTTTGAGAATCGTTACACGTTACACTTTACACGAGAAGCGTGTAAAGTGTAGTCTGCTCACAGATGAAGTGGCAACAAGTCCTGCACGATCGCACTGAGATTCCGTTTTCCATTTTCAAACAGCTCAACTGCCCGTTGTGCAGCCTCATAGTCTGGATTGATGGCCAGGGCTTTATTCATGCAGGAGATTGATCTCGAGCTGATACTTACACCGAGAACAGCGTAGGCAAAGCCCAATTCGTAACACAAGTCGGCATAATGGGGATTGCGCTGTACCAGGGCTTCCAGCCTGACGATTTCCTGCCAGACCTGCTCAAAGCTCATTTGATCCAGCCCCAGAATGGCATTGAGATAAAACTCATAGTTGAGCAGGCTGGCTTTGCCGGCTTCCAGGCTGGCAGCCAAAGGCGCAAGAACCTCGAGAGCATTCTCGTATTTCTTTGCGGTGATCAAGCCGGCACCTTGCTCATATGCTTCGGTTCGGAGTAAGGGCAGTATCTCACCGGCGTAAGCAAGTAATTGCAACGCGCGCTCCGGTAACCGTTTCGCCAGACTATATTCTTGAGCCAGCTTCACGTTCAGCAGCAGGGTCAACGCGGCGTAGAAATGCGCCTCGCCAAAGTGGGGATTTATCTTGAGCGTACGCGAGAAGAACTTGATCGCTTCAACACAATCTCGCGAATAGTATAGGCAAACACCGCAATAGAAGTATAGATCGGCAAAGTTTTGATGAACGGCGCTAGCCTGGGAGAACTGGTCCAGGGCCTGTCGATACTTTTTGTCTTTTAAATAGGCTTTACCAAGGACGATGCGTATCTGAGGGCTGGCACTCTGATTCTGCAGGATAAATTCAAGATTCGAGATGGCTTCATGAAGCATACCGTACCTTAGGAAGCCATGGGCAAGCAGATACCGCACCTGGGTCCCGATATGGTCAAGATCTTGCCCGAAATGAAGTTGAAAGAGACGAGTGAGCTCTGCTTTGTGTTTCTGATGATAGTCAATAACGAGTTGTTGTCTGCCGTGCTCGTCCAAGCTACCGTTGTAGCTCAACTCCGAGGCAAAGGAAACCTTGCCCTCGCTAAAATACCTCGCCACAACCCGTTTGGCCTCGGTATCATCGGTTGTCCTGAGCAGATAGTCTCGTGAGTTGAATGTGAAGCGGTCAGTTAAGCTTGGGCTCTCCATGAGGTACCTGATTTGGGAGCGGGCCGCCGGTCGGAAGAAGTCTGATGCGAATCCGGATTTTTGATGCTCCCAGAGCGTCCATTTGCTTCCCGGAGAGAAGCATGCCATGCACTGAAAGGCATCTCGATCTTGGGTATGATGCCCCACGTTGGCATGCGCAAGAACTCCTCTACCTGTTCAACAGTCTTGATCGATTGATCAAGATACTCGATCGCAAAAACGAAAGCGGCTCCGACGCCAAGACTCAACAAAAACGCAAGGCTCACGAATTGCCGTTTGCTGCCACTCACCGCAAAAACAGGAAGCGTCGCGGCCTCCACCAGGCTGTACTTGAAATCAGCGTCGCTGTTCTGCAAGGCTTCTTCAATTTGAGAGCCGCGCGACTGTTCCATAAAGATCCTGTAAACGCGCCGATTCTGCTCGATCTCCTCTTCTAATCGGCGCAATTCTATTTGATCTCCGGAGCTCATGGTGGCTCGTGCCTGGAATTCACTCAGTACGCCGCTCAGTGCGGTATTACGAGTGCGCAAAATGTACAAGTCGATCTGCGCCAATTGATATTGCAGGGCAGCGCCGTGCAGGCTTTGATTCAAGGCCGGGCTCAGGCTTTGAAGCGCGATTGCCAACCTGCCCTGGCCTTCCTGCCGCAAGGCGTTGATCTCATTATTGAAGGATAACTCATAGTTTGGCTGCAACCCGGAAGTGGCCACGGTCCTCTTGAACGCTTGCATTTTGGCGTTGATTTGCGTCTTGATTTCGGCGAGCTCAGGTACGGTATCCCAAAGCGATCCCCGAACGTTGTTGGGCAGGCTGGCATGAAGTTGTTCCAACATGCGCTCGCGGTCAGAGATAGCGGTCTCACTTGCATTCTGCAACTCGCGAATGGCCTGGATGCTCTCCACTCCTAGGGCGGCAGGGATGGCCTGCTGAGCGGCTTGACGCTCCTTGAAACGTCTGAGCTTATCTTCCGCCTCCATCACCTTGCTTTGATACATCGCCAACTGCTCATTGCTGAATTCCATTACTCCACGAATGCCTCGCAGCTCACTTTTCTTTGATTCATCAATGAAGACTTCCGCAACGGTTTTGGTCATCTGAAAAGCGATTTGTGGCGATTCGTGACGCGCGGTGATTTGAAATAATTGCGCCCCAGCATTCATCGTGACCGCAATATTCTCCCGCAGGAATTTAAGGAGAGTTCTTTGCAACAGCTCGTCATACGATACCCACGGTGTCTTGGCCTGGAGTGATTGAGCCGCTTGCCTGGCTTGCTCATTTTTCGTCAGCTCCAGACGGAGGATAAGCTGCTTGAGATTATTGGTACTGAGAATGGTTTTCTGAAGCTCTCTAAAATCCACGGCATTGGACACTCCAGGTGTGACCTCACGAACGGAGCGCTGCAGCCGGCTGGGCAGGATTTGTATGGTCGCGGAAGATTCATACACCGGGCGAATGAACAGCAACGCGTAAGCCACACTCGCGCCGGTGATCAAAAAGCATGGCACAATGATCCACCATTTGCGCCGGCATAACGTGGCCCAGTATTGGCGCAAATCAATTTGCTGGCCGCTGTTTAAGAGTGAGATGAGCTTCCCGAGGTCGGCTTGATCTTTATGATTTTGACCATTCATGTCTTTGTTTTGTCGCGAGCTATTGTTGGAGCAGTAGGACCAGGAGGAGACTTACACTCGAAGTGAATATGATGCGAATCGACTCTGAGAGAAAGGGTGAAAGCTGTCTTTTGGGAGGGACATAAATCGCGTCGCCGGGATGCAACAAAGGCGGCAGCGGCGTTGACCGGTGCATGTATCGCTCGACGTCAATGATGGCGACTTCAGCCTGCCGTTGCCCTCGGAAAAACAGTTGAACCTTTTTCAAATTTGCCGTTGGATTGGGGCCGCCGGCAAGCACAATGGCATCAAACAAGCTCATCTCAGGCTTGTAATCGAAGATGCCAGGAGTCACCACCTGGCCAAACACGTGGACAACTTTGCGATCATCTGATACTGAGGACGGGAGAGTTGCCGCTCCGGTTGGCGCCATAACACCTGGAACATTCACGTTGTCTCCGGGATAGACCGCGGGAAGTGCAGAAATATCTCCTCTGTTGAGTGCACTTTCGAGGTTAACCTGGATCGTTTTGCCCGCTTCAGCTCCCCGTCCGCGGGTAATGGCGACCTCATTGAGCTTCGCAGTCGGTTGAGGCCCGCCGGCCTCCAGAATGATCTGCCACAGGTTGGGTATGGTTTCGAACATGAGCTTTCCCGGGCTCAAGACGCTGCCGGTCACATAGACCACATTGCTGGCGTATTCGCGGACGACGATGGAGACCTGCGTGATCCGAATGTCAACAAGCGTGACCCGATTCAGCACCTCATCTCGCAACTGGCTCAAAGTCGATCCTGCTGCCGGAATCGAGCCGATGAGAGGCAGCTCAATAGCGCCCGCTGCATCGACCCTGGTATCTGAATTGAGCTCAGGCCTCTGCCAAAATGAAATGGAGAGCAAATCTCCCTTTCCAAGGATGTACTCCGCCGGTCGCTTAGCAGTCTGAGCCAGGCAGGGAAGCACGAGGCTCAAGGAGATCGCTGTTGCCAGAATCAGGTGCCGGACTGTTCTATATATTCCCTCACGCTTCAAATTTACAGCCACTCTATGGTAGGTCACTGATATCTCTCTAGATGCTTTTATAAGCGTGAGCATCCAAGCGATGCTTTTTGAGCAGGCCATAAAACGTCACGCGATTGACGCCCAGCTCTTTAGCCGCGTGCGTGACGACACCCTTGTGCCGCCTTAAAACACTTGTCAGCTTCTCGCGTTCCACCTGATCGATGGAGCTCTGCAGTGTTTCCTTCTCGGGTTCCGTTTTCAGATCGAGAGCAAGATCACCCGGTAGAATCACACTATGTTGGGCAAGAACAACTGCCTTACAAACCTTGTTTTCGAGCTCTCGCACGTTGCCGGGCCAGTTATATTCCCGAATGACCTTCAGCGCCTGTGGGGAAAAAGCCCGAATCGGCTTGTCATACTGTTGGGAGAATTTGTGCAGGAAATGATGTGCGAGCAAATCCACGTCCTCCCCTCGGGCGCGCAACGGCGGCACTTCAATGGCGATAACGTTCAGGCGGTAATAAAGATCCTCGCGGAAATTCGACTTCTTGATCTCGTCCTGAAGCTTCCTATTGGTGGCGGCGATGATACGAACGTCCAATCGCAGGGAGACGTTGCCGCCGACGCGTTCGATCGTGTGATCTTGCAGAAACCGCAAGACCTTCACCTGTAGAGTCGCGGAAAGCTCACCAATCTCATCCAGAAAAATCGTGCCTTTGTCTCCGCTTTCGAATTTGCCTTTACGCTGGGAGACCGCGCCGGTAAATGCGCCTTTTTCGTGGCCAAAAAGTTCACTTTCCAGCAAGGCCTCAGGAATAGCGCCACAATTGATCGCCACGAATTGCTGGTCATGGCGGGGACTTTGGCGATGAATCATGCGGGCGATCAATTCCTTGCCCGTGCCGCTTTCACCGGTAATCAGGACGGTGGCGTCAATTTGGCTGACCTTTTTGGCCGTGGCCAGGACCGATTTTATTTCCCGCGACCATCCTACAAGACCTTCTTCACTGGACGAGGAGGGAACAGCATCGTAGCTTCTGGCGTTTGAATGACTCTCTTTTTCCAGTTGCAACTGAAATTCGGCGCGCTTCAGCACGATGGTGAGCTCATCAGGATCAATGGGCTTCAGCAGATGGTCATGAGCGCCTGCATGAAGCGCCTGTTTTGCGACTTCACGCTCTTGATTTCCGGTCATAACGATGACTTTGATGGGCCCATGTTTGCTCATGATTTCTTGCGCCAGCTCGATTCCTTCCTTGCCGTCCGTGATCGCATTGGTGAAATTGAGATCGAGCAGAACCAGATCGGGGCGGTTTTGTGCGCAGCATTCAAGAATCTGGCGCGGGCTGTGCGACATTCTGATTTCGAATGAATCCTGTAGTGCCCAGCTCAACTGCCGGCAGAGCATTTCGTCATCATCGGCGATTAGGAGTGTGGAGCGCTTGTCCTTGGCGTCGTTCATCGTTGTAGTTTAAAGCAGGTCCACATAGGGGATTGGATCGAGCAATTGTTACTCTTCGGCCCTCGCCTGTCGCTCCAAGAAGTGCGTTGATGCCAGACTTTCGATTTACCATCGCAGGTCAGCACTCGTGAAGTTTCTTGCCCAACAAATGAGAAACCGCCAGCGGATTCTGATTTGAATTTGTGCAATCAGACAAAAGATGGAGCGAGGGACGTGGTCAAGTTGTTTGGAAAACCGCAGATCACCCGCGCAGGGTTCAAATTCATGAATTCTCTCCGCTCTTGTCCGTCCGCCGCCTGTTGCTGCAGTAGTTGGATCTTGCCGGCTGTTTCCTCCACGAGTTGCTTGGAGGCCTGGTTATCGATCCCATAGGGCAATCGAATTTGGAAGACGCTGCCCTTGCCAACTTCACTTTGCACTTGAATCCTGCCCTTGTGCGCGAGAACAATCTCACGCGATTGATAGAGACCGATGCCAAGGCCCTTGGACTTCGTCGAGTGATTCGGTTTGAACAGAGATTTTCGTATGAAGTCATCCGATATCCCGATACCGGTGTCGGTTATGGTCATGACAATCTCGGCGCCCTCCTGGCGTGCGCTGACCTTGAGCACTCCGCCCGCCGGCATTGCCTCAACCGCGTTGCCGAGAAGGTTGCGCAAGACGACGCGGATTTGCCTTTGATCCCAAAACGCCGCCGGCATGGAAGAAATCTCAGTGACCAGCTCGATCTCGCTGGGAAGCTGCAAATCCAGAAGTGCCTCGGAGAGCAACTGGCTGACATCACATTCATCGCGAACTCGCAACTCGCCCCCGCTTTTTACCACCGACAGTCTGTTCATCAGATGCTGCATTTCCTCGGAGAGACGAGCCAAGGTGGCGATAAAGTCAATGCGAAAATCCCGTCTATCAATGTGCTGTCTGGCGTTGCGGGCGAGTAAGGACAGCGTTGAAACTGCATTGCGTAGATCGTGCATGATAAACGAGACCACACGATGAATGGATTCCATCTGCTGCGCGAGCAACATCCGTTGCTGTAATTGCGCGCTGTGAATGGAGATGCTGATAGCGGGAATGAGAGTCTCGAGCAACAGCTTATCTTCCATGGAGAAGGGGGCGCTGCGGTCACGACCGCCAAGAAATACAAAGCCGACCAAACACTGGCCGGCATGGAGCCCAGAGCCCAGCTCGTATTCGTAGGCTCCGAGAAATGCTCTTAAGGCGCCGCTCTCATGATTGGGCTCTTGCAACGCGAGCAGATTCTTGGGTGAAAAACAGTGGTTAATTCTTTCCGTCCATGCTTTCTGGGCCTCGGTCAACACAATCGTGTACGCATGGCTCTGCAGGGCTCCATCTTCTTGCATGGTGTATGGCCGAAGCGTAGGCGCTTCGTCCTCTTGGACCAACAAACACACGCGCCTGGTGGAGAAAGTTTCTCTCAGAGATCCGCAGATTTCCCCAAAAAGCTGTTCCGCAGTCGAAGCGGTGGAAATGGCGCCAGTCAGGCTTTGCAGTTCCGTGCGAAAGTCGTACTTGCGAGGGAATAAAGTACGCTCAAGAAAACCGGTCCAGCGTTCGCGTATCGAGGTCCCGCTGATCAGGAGCAGGGCCAATACCAGCACGCCGATGGCGGCCAGGGAGGAAACGAACTGATGCCAGGAGCCTCCCAGCAGTATCGCCAACTTTATCAGAAGCCCGCAAATGATGAGATAAGCCCCACCGAAGATCAACACTTCGGATGAGAAAAATTGGGTAACCCGCATTTTGGAAAGAGTGGGCTCGGCTGTTTGAGCCGGCAGGTATTTCACTCCCCGAGCAAGCACGAGGCAGAGCATTGCCAGGAGGAGTTGGAGACTTGCGCCGTAGAGACTTCTCATGTGGCCATAAACCAGGAAGTCGCTACATAGCACCGTCATGGCACCGGTAGTCATGAAGAACGTAACCGTGATTGGCGTCGCGCGACGTCCCAGGCGCTCGGATAGGGTAGTGCTGATGACGTCGAATTTACTGAAAAGCAGCAAACTGCCAACGATCATGAATGCCAATAGGTATTTACCGCCGGGTGTAAATTCGATCTCGACCGCATGTCCTCCGCTCTCCATCAACAAAAAAAATCCGGTGCGAAAATGGATAAGTCCCAAGCCCAATCCAGAAATCAAGCCGGCAATACTCAACCATCGCCTGCTCGACTGCTCCAAGCAAAGCGGTCTTGCTATCCAAATGCAAGTGAACAACAGAATGAGCAGGAGCATTCCCATGCCCTGTAACGCAATTCTCCGTGCATCTATTTCGCGCGACAAGAGCAGAAAAAGGAGAATCAACTGAAAAAGTAAAAAGAGAACGGTGATGATCGTCAAAGTTGCCTGTTGACGCACACGTATGCGTGCCCGCCACAATCTCGTCAACAAGAGCGAGGCGGAGAATACAGCCAGGAGTGTTGTAATGAGAAGAGCCGAACGCATCTGCAAGATTAAGAACTGGTTAAGCGACGGACCCTCTCTTCGAGCATGCCGACGAGAGGATGCTGGGGAAATTGCTTAATGAATTCCCGGTAGACTTTCGTCGCAAGCTCGCGCTGATTTGTAGTTTCATAGATTCTGCCCAAAAGCAGATACGTGCTGATGTGGCCGACGTTATTGTCCAATACTTGTGCGATTTTGGAAGTGGCGGTAACCGCCTCCTGCCATTTTTTTTGAACAATGAAACAGTTCGCGATCTGTTCTTGCGCCAGAGCGGCGAGCATTGATTTGGGATACTTGTTGATAAGCCCCTGATAGTATTCCACGGCCTCAGTGTAAGCTTTTTCTGCCAGCACCGGGTTGTTGTGCTCGGTATAATAACGGGCAATTTGAAGGGGAGCGGTCAACGCCGCGGGCTGGCCCTCGTACTGTTTCGCCAGCCAGCGATAATCATTCAGCGCCTGTTCCCAGTTCCCCTGCAGCTCAAAACTGCGGGCGATTTGCTCGTGCGCATGGGCTGCGAGTGCGGGTCGATCACGGTACTTTTGAGTGATTGCCGCCAGCAGCTCCCGCGCTTTATCGTAATGCCCTCTTTCCATGTAGATCAATGCTATCTCGAGACGGGCACTGGGTGCGATCTCATGGTCGGGATAGCTCGCCAGGAGGCCTTGCAGGAGGCTCAGCGCGACCTCGGGGTTATTCAGCCGATTGTGCATCAACTGCGCTTTCAAGAAGAGGAACTGCGGCAGATCTTCCGACCGCTGGTGTTTCTTGATTTGCTCGTCGAGCACGGTGCTGAGCCGATCCCATTTTTGCAGATCCGCTAAAATCGTGAGCAGCAGATTGGTCGCCTGAATCGCAGCTTTCGAATTCGGCCAGCGGTGAATGATCTGCTCGTAGGTCGCAGCCGCGTGCTCATAGGCACCGACAGCCCGGTTGCGGTCTGCTTCCAGCCGGTGCAGGCGCGCATACTGGGATGGAATCGCGAGTAAATAGCTCTGCGGATTCTCGGGATCGATCTTCGCAACGAGCGTTGGCAGGAGTACGGCGTAATTTTCAACTGCGTCGCGATAGGAAAAGCTGCGCTCGTAAAGCGAGGCCAGGCCCAGCCGTGCGGCCAGGGAGATTTCATCATCCGCAGGATAACGCTTCAGTATCTCTTGATACACCTCAACTGCGGCCTCCACATGCTCCTGCATGATCTCGAGCTGGGCCATGCTCCCCAGGCTACGTTTGCACAGGCCATTCAGCCAGGGATTGTCCGGCAACTCGCCGGCCTCACGAACAACCCGGCGATACAAGGAAGTCGCCTCGGAATAGTCAGTCGAGGCCGCGATACGCGGATTGATCATGATTCTGTCCGTAGCCTTTTGGGCCCGGAAGAACACCTTTTCGATTTCAAATTGCCGCTGCGTCGTTTGGTCATTCATGCAGGCGGTAAAGCTCGCGAGCAGAACGCAGCAGACAAAAGAGCCCATCGTATTCAGCCGGGCAGGGAAATGAAGAGACCTTCGCATAAATAAGCATCCAGCTTTATTATCGAGTTTTCGCGTTCATCGGCAGCGCATCGTCATGATCTCCAATGGCGCGATAGAGATGGGTTACCGTTCCAATGGTAAAATAATTTGACACCATGGAAGCTACTACCCCGGCACCAACTAAGAAAGCGATGACTTCCGGGTTGAGCTTGCGCACGATCATGGCTGAGTTCGACAGAATAAACTGCAGGGGCAGGTGAATGAGGGCCGGTATCCCGACCAGCAGCACCAATACCAGTGCATAACTGCCGAACATTCTGGCGCTTTGCAGCAGTGCCTGCCAGAACGGTTTTTTCTCAATCAAGATGAGAGCCGTGGCAAAGGCAAATGCAGCACTGATGCACATAGCCAGGAGTACGCGAAATGCAACAAGGTATAGTTTAATTGAGGGATACATCACCGCCAGACGAGCCGAAGCAAAGATGATGAAAAGCATGAGCCCGGTTTCGACTGCCCAGGCCGCTAAAAGATGCACGTAACGCCTCGAAATCGAGCCGCCGCTCTCCTTCACTGCGTGCCGGTCGCCTCCCGTAAAGAACAGCAGCGTCGAATAGCCGATGACGATGATACCTATTATTCCGCTCAACGCAATATTCAAAAGATCAAAGAGATTGGGCAGAACGATGAAGTTGTTAGGATAGTGCAAAGCTGTTTCGCCAAATAACATGCGGTGCAGGGGCAAAAAGACTAAGGAAAAAGGTGGATACATATAGAAAACCAAGGCGACCAAGAGCACGATCTGCAGAGTCGCGTATAAACCCAAAGGCAGGAGCGTAATGGGCTTTCGCCAACTCTGCAAAGTTTGTTTCCAGGTCCAAAAGAAAAGGCCGGTTTTTGATTGAGGTAGCATTTGATCCTAACCTGTGAATTTGTTACGAGTCAAATCTTGTTCAGGCCTGAGTGCCGAATTTACCAAGCCGAAAGGCCCTTGCGGGATGCTTTCTGCATGACAGAAGCAGGCATTGGGACGGACTCCAAGTCACGGCCGGCCTTGCACTTCATTGCTGCCGGCAGAGAGTCCGTATTTGTCATACACAAAGACGCGATAATAGTATGTGGTATTCGCAAGCACGCTTGCGTCGCGATACTGGGTGGTCCCAGCGCTGTTGATAACCGTTACTGGCGCTGAAGTGGTATCGACTGGGGAAGAACCCGAACGATACAGGCGATAGCTGCCAAAATCGGTTTCCGCGCTCGACGACCAGGTCAAAGTCAAGGCCGTTGCGGCCGGGTCCGACACCGGCTGCGACAGGCTCACCGGCTGCGGGGATTCGTTCGCTGGAGTCGTAGCTTGTACAATATTGCTGCCCGTGCTGTTACCGGCCGTATCGAAAACATATAACCGGTAGTAATACCTGGTTCCGGGATCGAGATTTGTGTCAGTGTGTGTTGTGCTCTGAACGCTGTTGAATTCCCGCACGAGCACAGAGGACAAGGATACCACCGCATCACGAGAGCGCCGTATCTGATACGAAAAGAAGTCGGTATCCGAATTTCGCGTCCAACGCAGGCTGAGAGCAGTGGCATCGTTGACGAGCGTGGTCGGTTCATACAAAATCACGGCCGTGGGCGGCAACTGAATCGTCACACGACCCGAGGCCGTGGCCGTAGGCGCAACATTGCCGGCAACATCGGTAAAATGACCATAGACGTAGGCATTAAGAACTTCCAGGCCGGGCCCGATCAGATAATCCGTTTCATATATCCCGTCGGCGGAGGTTTGATCCCCATTCGTGCCATCATCATAGAGCCGAATGCCAAGTACTCGACCGCTGGTGGTATTCGAAAGATCGACCAGGTCGGCCGTGGCATTGCCTTGCGCTTCACCGGCATTCAGCGACAGGTGCAGCCTTTCTCCCGGCTTCAGATTGCGACCCTGGCTGTTCTCTTGCACGAACTTGATTCCGGCGACCGAGTCCAAAATGATTTCGGCCTGCACGGGCTTGGAGGTTTCTTGACCGGCGGCGCTGCGAAACTTTGCATAAACGATCTTTCGCCCGTCTCCCAAGGTCAAATCCCATGCACGCTGCGTGGCAAAGCTCTCCCAGCTTGCATTGGTAAAAGATGAATCATTAGCGATAAGCATAAGCGCCGTATTTTGTGGCGCCGAGATGGCAATGAGCACGCTCCGCCGGTTCGTGTACTTTGAACCTCCGGACAACTTGAGGCTATAGATTCCAGGAGTGGCTGATATGATTTCAGAAGGCGCTCCTTCCAGATTGGCGGAGCCGACGGCAGCCACGCGATAAAAATAAACTGAATCGCTCGCCACCAGGTTGTCACGGTACTGCAGAGCCTTGGTCGACGCGATTCGACTGAATGTCGGCGTTCTTTGCCCTCGGCGATAAACTCGAAACTCCTTGACTCGGCTAACGTCATTGAATTGCCAGGCAAGGTCGACGAACACCGTGCCAGTCGTAGCGCTCATATTTGTTGGCGCGGGCAAGAACGAGGCGTTTCCTATATTCGAAGCGGTGGGATTGTAGCTGCTGCAGGAGTAAATGGACAAAAGGCAAATCGCTCCCAATAGTTGGGATAACCAAACTCTGCTAGAATACCGTGTTCCCGTTTGAGGTTGAATTTGCCACAGCCAAATCTCGAAGAAATGCCAGGTTTTCATGAACGAAAGCTCGAAATTAGTCTATTGCAAGTTTCATGGTTAGCTTGAGCTCAGCCGCTTGCTCACGCTGGCTCAGGTCGAGGGTCCCGCCCACACGAATTTGCGGTGCTTGCCTCGGAAATAGTACAACGCTCTCGATCGCGCTGAACGCCCAGATTGCGCCCAGAACGAGAAAGGCCCTGTTTCTTGACCTTTCGGAAGAATTGAGCGTCCGCAACGCCGTGTTCAATTCCGCCAAAGCCGCTCGTTGATCGTCATTCGTCCCGGAGACAACGGCAATATTGAATTGCTTCAAGGCCCCGCGATGCTGGTCTTGCGCATCTCCGTAGTCAGCCTCATTTAGTCCATAAGCCAGAGTGCTCGCCGCCGTGAGACCACAGAACAAGGTTCCCCAAAGCTTCTTGCCGGAATAATACTGTCCCCATCCAGGTAAAATAAGAGAGCGATAGAGTGCTTTCGACGGCCTCTTTGCTTGTAGCTTCAGATTCAAGAGCCCCGGTCTTTGTGCTGCGAAAGTATATTCCCAAGCTGTGGTTTCATAGCCGGGGCGGCTGGCTTCGATGCGATACTTTCCAGATAATTGGTAGGGCAAGATAAAGGGTGTTTTTCCCTTGAATTCGTGTTCTCCCCTCAAGTCGACCGTGGCCCCGGATGGCTTTGAAACAATCCTCACGGCGCTCGCAGAGTTTTGGTCGTCGGTCTGGGCGAAGGCATTATGCCAGTTGCCCAGGCAAGTCAGCGCAGCTAGAAAAACAATAGCCGGCGCGTGGAGGTTGTTGAGAGGGTTCGGCGTCATGTGATCAAAGGATGCGAGGAATGGGCACTACTGCTTTTGCGCAACCTGCTCCAAAGTTGGCAACTTCACGTTTGCCCTCACGCCCGGTGCCAGCATATCGAGGCCTATTGTCGCGGCTGGTGATAGTGCTTTTATCATCGTATACATCAATATCCGCAGCCGCATATGCCAGGTCTGTCTGGCCAAATACAGAAGATCTAACTGAAGCTTTTTCCTAACATCTTCCATGCTGCTATCATATTTCCAACAAACCTGGGCCAGGCCGGTCAGGCCGGGCTTTGCCAACAGGCGCTGTTCATAAGCGGGTATTTCATGAATGATCTTTGCTATGATTTCGGGCCGCTCAGGGCGCGGCCCGACCAGGCTCATGTCGCCTCGGAGCACGTTCCACAATTGCGGAAGCTCGTCCAGATGCGTCGAGCGCAACCAGTGGCCGAGGTTGGTGATGCGCGGGTCGTCCCGCATGGCCCAAACCGGACCGCTTCTTCGTTCCGCATCTTTTACCATCGTACGAAATTTGTAAATCGTAAACGGCTTGCCCAAGGCATTCCCTACGCGTCTGGGACTGCGCCTACGGTCTTTCCCAACCTGCAAATTCTGCACGCGCCGCTCTCTGCGACGCCGGTTGCAACCCGTCCGCACCTGGCGATACAATACCGGCCCGGGTGAATCGAGCTTGATCAGAATTGGAATAAGCAAGAAAAACGGTAGGGTAATTATCAGAGCCAGACACATCCCTATGAGGTCGGAAAGACGAACGCCCATTTCTGCCCCACTTTTTTCCCAAGAATCGTCGGGGAATAGCTCCGCCGTCCTTAACGCCAGCGCATGTTCCCGCTGCCGTGTTGTGCTGCTTGAGTGATGACGCCTAACGTAACAAGACGCGTCACCATCTGCTGCAAGAGCAGCGATGATGAACAGGGTAAGATCTATGCAACTTTACGAAATGATGCTCTACCGGAACATTGCTATCAAGTTCCGGTGCACGTGGAACTTCGCATATTTTGATTGAAGCACGATCGGATCAGGCGGCGATTCACGGTGATCGCAGCGCTCTCAAGTTTGCTGAGTCAACCTCGACTGCCAGGCTGCGCTGCAACAAATCTAGAGAAACGATCACGCGTTGCCTGCGGCTTTCGCCGGTCACGACCAGGCCTTTCAAGCCCATGAGCGGGCCGGCAATAACCTCCACGCGGTCACCGGATTTCCAGTAGGGCGTTTCCGAAAAAGTTTCGCCGGACCCCAACAACAAACGTAAGCTATCGACTTGCTCATCCGGAATCCAGGAAAGATTCGGCCAGGGATTCCCAACAAATTTCACGACGCTCGGCGTTTGTAGTGCCCTCAGGTACGTGTCTGGATCCATTTGCGCGTGCACCAGCACGTATCCAGGCAATAAGTTCTTGTTCACCTTTCGTATTCGTGATCCCCATTGCACCCGCATCAGAGCCTCCGCCAGGAAAGTGCTGATCCCCTTGGCATTGAGCCTTTCGTTAACCTGACGTTCGTGACGGCTTATACAATAGATCGCATACCAGCTCTCACCCCGCAGTGTGGCGGACATAAACATGATCACCATGTTGTGGCAGTGGAAAACGAAGTTGCGAGCCGTTGGCTCACAGGCCCGCTTTTTCGTTTTCACGCCGCCCGTGCGAAAATTTTTCGCTTCCCCCTGTGCATTTTTTTAACGGAAGAAGGTATATTTTCAATAAATACTGGAGGTGATTCATGGCATAAATCTTGCTTTATATATGGTTAGTGGTTCGATATTGGTTCAAGCCCATCAGCAAAGTGCTCTTCAGTCAGCTTCTGTCGCAGCAAGAAAAATCTTCGCAATGATTCTCTAACCTTGATTTTGATGAACAAGATTGAGATCATGATATTTAGGCATGGTGCCCCCCGTTTGCTCCAAGTTCGACCATTAAATTACTTACTATGAAAGCATGTTGCGGAAGGCGCACCCAACCTCAAGCTTCACGCGCTAGCATTCCTGGAAAAACTATCGTTTCTCCAGTCTCGGTCTAGTGTCAGACCGTTTCGTGTTTTTTCATCTAACTTCATAATACCCACCCTACAGCGTTGTGCTCTTGCCCTCGACCGCTTTGATTCCGCAACAGGGTATTTTCCACTCTTCCGCGCAAAAGGTTTTGCTTTTTTCGCAAAGATTTCACTTATACTGTTATGAAAAACTGCACCGGAGCGCAAACCTGCTGAAAACCTTTTCTCACGGTGGAAATGGCGGCTGCATCGAACCGCGGTTTTCGGCAGTTGAACAAGGGCAAACTATGAATTTTTCAACGGAGAGCTCGTCATGTTCAATAAAACCAGTCCCTTCCCTTGCCTGTGCCGATATACCCTAACAATGAGTATGCTTACAACGATGTGCATCGACGGCAACGGCTGGGCGCAATCTGTTTCGCAATGGAAAATTCATGATATGAATCGGCCGCGCCCACCGGTTGTTACCCCGCCGAAAAACGATTCATCTGCGCCGCCGCCCTCGGATGCGACCATACTATTCGACGGTAAAGATCTTTCTCAATGGAGCGATATGAAGGGAGAGCCGGCGAAATGGAAGGTGGAAAATGGATACATGGAGATCGGCAAAGAAAGCGGTGACATTCGAACCAGGATGGGCTGGGGAGACGTGCAATTACATGTCGAATGGGCGGCGCCAACACGCGCACAAGACCAGGGACAGAGTCAGGGCAACAGCGGCGTTTATTTGATGGGGCAGTATGAGGTGCAGGTGCTCGATTCGTATCAAAGCCAGACCTATGCCGACGGTCAAGCCGCTGGCATCTATGGCCAGTATCCGCCTCTGGTCAATGCCTGCCGGGCGCCGGGCGAGTGGCAAAGTTTTGAAATCATTTTTCGGCGGCCGCGTTTTGCAGGCGACGGCAAACTCGTGCGCCCGGCGCGCTTAACGGTGCTGCACAATGGAATGCTGGTGCAGGACAACGTTGCCCTATGGGGGCCGACCAATTGGCTGGAGTATAATCCTTACCAGGCTCATCCCGACAGGCTTCCCATTTCATTGCAGGATCACGGCAGCCCGGTACGTTATCGCAATATTTGGCTGCGGGAATTGCCTGAGCCGATCGAGCTCGATCCGCCGGTCAATCTGGCGGGCCAAGTGATCGCTTTGCCGTCGCAGGTGATCGAGCGGTACGCTGGCCGATACGAAGTGAGTCCAGGCAGGGATTTTACTATCAAGCGCGAGGGCGATAAGTTACTGGCTAATTTTTACGGCGATCGCTGGTTCGAGATCGTCGCGCATTCGGAGCGTGAATTCTCCATGAAGAGATCCGCCGTGGATTTAAAATTCGATCTCGACTCCAATGGGCATCCTCGCAGCTTCGTATTCCACATCGGCGGAACACAGGAGGTGGCGAAGAAGGTTGCCCCAAATTGAACCGGCTTCAGCATGACATTTCATGGATGCGGCCTTGCCTCGACAATGCCAAGTCAGTTAGATCTGCCAATGTCATCACCTCCGCGATAATTTTGATCTGCAATTTAAAAGCCACATTTAAGGAGAAAAAGATCATGCTCACCACCAAAAGTTATTCCCGCCGGGATTTTCTCAAGCATTGCGCTGCCACCTCGGCGTTGGCAGCCGGCGCAATGCCAACCCTACTGGCGGCTAACGTTCAAGAGATACCATTGCGCGAGCTCAACAGCAAACCCCTGGCGCCCAGCGATCGCATTCGCCTCGCCACCATTGGCATGGGCATCATCGGTTTTATAGACACGACGACGGCTTTGCAAGTGCCGGGCGTCGAGCTGGTCGCCGCCTCGGACTTGTATGACGGCAGACGTGTCCGCGCCAACGAGGTCTTTGGCAAGAACGTGTTCACGACGCGCGATTATCGCGAGATTCTCAGCCGCTCTGACGTTGACGCGGTGATCGTTTCCACTCCGGATCATTGGCATGCGAAAGCCGCCATCGATGCGATGCAAGCGGGCAAGCACGTTTATTGTGAGAAACCGATGGTGCAAAAACTGGAAGAGGGCCAGCGCGTGATCGAGGCCCAGCGCAAAACCAAAAAAGTTTTACAAGTGGGCAGCCAGTACGTCAGCTCGCTCATTTACGACAAAGCCAAAGAGCTGTACAAATCCGGCGCGATCGGCGAGCTCAACATGGTGGAAGCCAGTTGGAAACGCAATTCGGCCATCGGCGCGTGGCAATATTCCATTCCACCGGATGCCTCCGCGCAGACCATTGATTGGGACCGTTTCCTCGGTGAAGCACCCAAACATCCATTCGATCCCGTGCGCTTTTTCAGGTGGCGCAATTATTGGGACTACGGCACCGGCATCCCGGGCGATTTGTTCGTGCATCTTTTCACCGGCATTCATCATGTGTTGGGATCGAATGGACCGACGCAGATCATGGCCACCGGCGGTTTGCGCTATTGGAAGGACGGCCGCGACGCACCCGACGTGATTCAGGGTTTATACAGTTATCCAAAAACGGAAACCCACCCGGCGTTTACGATTTCACTTTCGACGAATTTCATTGACGGCAGTGGCAGCGAGGCCGGCATTCGCTTCATCGGCAGCGAGGGCACGATGACGATCAACTGGGGAGGCGTCAAGGTGGCGCAACAAGGCATTTATCAAGAGGGTGAGAAGGACGTGTTGGAAGGCTATAACTCGGTGCGTACCTTTTCAAACGACGTGCAAAAGCAATTTGCCGATCAATACCGCACGGAAAGGGCGAAGACCTTGGAGCGCCCGCATCTCGACGGCTCGAGCGAGTACAAAGCGCCCGAAGACTACGACGACCGTTTGGATCATTTTCACAATTTCTTCAACGCCATTCGTGGCGGCAAGCCCGTCACGGAAGATGCCACCTACGGATTACGCGCCGCCGCTCCGGCACTGCTCACCAACAATAGCTATATCGAAAAGCGCGTGGTCCAGTGGGATCCGGAGAATTTGAAGATGCTCACGTAACGCAAATTTCAATTTGCGATCAAGAGTACTGCCACGGCAAGTCCCTAGGCCGCAAAGCTTAGAGAAAACTCTAAAAGTTTTTTTTGCCAACGGATGGAAAAACGACCAACGGATTTTTATTTTCCGTTGGTCGTTTTTCCATCCGTTGGGCAATTTCAAGGATCATGCATGAGAGGTCGCCAGCTCGACCGCCTCACTCCCGGTGGCGGAAAGCATCCAGCCCACCAATCCCCCAAAAATAAAGTTCGAGGTGGCCGTTTCGACCAAATGCATGATCCGCACTTCTTCCGGCATGAAGGGATTTGGCAAGAGGAGTTGCGCGTTCATCACGACAGAGAACAAGAACCCAACCGCCAATGCCGTTTCCCACCTTTGCCCCCTCAACATACGAATGACCGGCAATGCCAGCAGGATCCACATGAGCCCGCGTAAGAATTGGAAAGGCAGGAGCCAAAATCGCTCGCCCAGCGTTGTGCGCATTTGCGCAAAGAAGCTGCCCGTGCCCGTGCCGCCGTAATACTCGCGTACCGCCGGGCTTTGCCAGGCAATGAAATGGCCAAAGGTGAAGTACAAAGTCACGTAAACAATCGCAAGCACCGCCATCTTCCAAGCCCATTCTTTAAATGGGATCATCGATCCTTGCTTTGATTCTTGATCCAGCGCTGTGTGCCGGTGCTTGCCCAGGATGAACACAGCGAGCACCGCGAAGGGCGCGGCAATGAGCAATCCCATGAGAAACAGGCGAGGCAACATCCCCACCGGCAGTCGCGTGATGTACACTGCAGATTCGATTTGTCCCATGAAGGTCATCACCCCATAGAAAACGATAAAGATCGTCGCCATCAACCGCCACCCGGCCCAACGCGAGCGTGTAATGAGGTAGCCAAGAACAACAGAATTCAGAAAGCAGACCGCCAGCAAGGCAAGCGCCGCGGTGGCCGGTTCAGCCGGCTGCTCGGCGGTCCCCATCTCCCCGACGACACCCGCCGCGACTGTAAAACTCAAAAACATGACAATTGTCAAGGCGAGGATCTTCAGTCCGGACAGTGCTATCAGTTTCAAAGTCATACGAGGCCTACTTTCATCGAACTCCAGCAAACAAGTCGAGCCGCATGCCTGTTCCGGCAAGGTTAGGCTTGACGGGTGGGCAGTGCGTGCGAATTCCAATCGCCGGCGACTCAGCCAGCAAAAACCTTCAGCCGTATCTTATTTTCAAAATAATGATAGTCAACGATAGGACAAGAGTGACGGTGTTGCTGAAGATAATAGGGGCATCTTTGCTCAAAATGCCGTAGATGAGCCAAAGCAAGACGCCGCTACAGAAGAGTATGAACATCCCCAGGGATAAATCTCTTGCAGATTTGTTTTTCCAGCTCTTGACGACTTGCGGAATGAACGCAGTCGTGGTCAAGGTGGCAGCGATGAGGCCGATGATCGTTACCAAATTCTTTCTCAGTTCCATAAGTAGAAGTCTTTCATTCACAGAAACGGGATCCAGCCAGAATCAATCACCGCAATATCGTACTTTGCCGGCACACTGTCAAGAATTTGAAGACTCAAATCGCTTTACTCAAAATCGCCTTGCCTGCCAGATGCTGGGAGGATGGAATCTATTTTTTGTGTGCAGAAATTATGTCTCGCGCAAAGATTACGCAGAGACCACGCAAAGATTTTGCTTGCGGTCCTACGCTACTTTGTCCCATCCTTGTGGGATGAATGCTTTTGCTTTTCTGCACAGATTCGACTATTTGGGCATTAACGCATCACCGTCAACTTTATCGTCTTGACGTGCTTGTCAACGGTCAATCGACAAAAATAAACCGAACTTGCCACCGGCCGGCCGTGGGCATCGCGTCCATTCCACACGCGTTGGTGCCGGCCTGCAGGCAGCTCTGCAGTTTCAAGCACGGTCGCGACTTCACGGCCAGTGAGATCGTATATCTTGAGGTTTACGACACTCGCGCGCGGCAAGCCAAAACGAAGCGCAGTTTCGGGATTAAACGGGTTGGGGAAATTTTGTTCCAGCACGTAGTCAAGCGGCACGCCCTCGACATTCGCCGTTTCAGCCGAAACATACTCCGCGTTTCCGGCAACCAGGCTCAACTGTCTGGGCCTGCCTGTGCCGCGGGCTTGATACTCATAAACCACCCGTTCGCGGAGATTCTGTTTGTAATTCAGCTCTACGTCCACAAGATAGACTGCCAGTGCCGGATCAAGATCTCGCAGTCCGTCGACTTGCAGCGACACCATCTTGTCGTCGAAACTGCTTTCCACCACAAAGTTCCAGCGTTGATTGGGAGACGCAAGCGAACGCATATCCTCGCTGTAGCGGTCAAACAACTTTCGCCATTCGCGATGGGGAAAATAAACCGATACGTATTCGCCGATCGGTGGCGGTTCGACCAAATCGGCTTCGTCCCAGGTATCGTGGCTGGACGCCGCGACGCCGGCGAAATTCTCGGAATCGCGTGCCGGGCCGCAACGCGCGTCGAGGCGCAGGCGCCAACCACTGCCGGCAATTTTTCCTGCATCGGTGCTCCCCGAGGCCGGCGATAAGTCAGGATTGATAAACAAAGTATCCGGCAAAGAACTATTGTTGGCAAAATAGTACCCTTCCCAGGGGACCATCTCGTTGGCGATCGTCCCCCACACGCCGTGGTAAGATCGCAGCGCGATTGCACCGTTGCTTTTCAAGCGCAGCCTGGCAGCGGGAACGGCGAAATTGAATGGTGTCGCGACGAAATTGTGCCCCGGCGCCAGCGCCAGGCGAAACCAGGCGCCGGTTTGAATGGTCTGGCCGGGACCGGCATCGATCGTCTTGTTGGGATCCCTCACGATGAGAAAGAAACTTTTGCCCGGGGTGAAAAATCCGATTTGCGAGACTTCGAAGTACGGCGACTTGCTAGAGAGCGGCTGCCCGGCTGCCAATTCGATGAGAAGCCAGACGGCATCACTGTACTGGCCCAGATCATCCGCCAAGACCGCAGCGGCGGAAGAATCACTCACTCGAAAGGGAACCGAAACCAAACGGTAAGCAATGGCCTGGTCCCCGCCCGGTTGAGGCGTGGGCTTGGCTTCGGAGTTGATTTGAATGACGATCGAGAACGCGCCATTTGGCGGAAAGCGCGCGGAGAGGTCCGCTTGATCGGTGGCCTCAATAAAATACTCTACGCCGCGTGAAGTCACGCTTCCTGATGATATGGATGCTTGAAAAGAATTGCCGGTGGCAGTCATCGTCGCCCTCGTGAAATTCGGGTCACCTCCCATGCGATAGTGCAAACTTGCGCTGGCGATGCCTATATCATCGGAAATCTCGGCTTGCACTTGAATAGGCTGCCGGCTCGGTCTTGGTGAGATGGAGGTGTGAGTAATCACCGGGCGTTGATTGATTCGCACAATTACCCCGAAGGAGGTGTCTGCCGAATTGCCGTTCCTATCGAACGCGGTAATTGTTATCATGGCCGTTCCGACCTCCACAGGCGCGACCGTCAACGTGGTCAGCGTGCTTCCTGAAATGAGGGCGGTAGCGATATTGTTGTCGTCCGAAATCGCCGTAAAACTCAGCGGGTCGCCCTCCGGATCACTGAACAATGGCAAAGGCTGCGCTCACCAAGCGATTTCTCGGCAGCATCTCCGCATCGTCACCCACCTTTATCGCCAGGTACCAATGCTATACTCAAACACAACGTCGTCGTGCGAAGCGATGCGAATTTCGTTTTCATACAGCCATCCTGTGATCTTATAAGCGTCAAACGATGAATGGTCGGGCTAAGATGAGCAGTTCCCATAAATGGCACTAAAACCAGAGGCCGCAGGACGCTTTAGCGTCCTTACACCTCCAGCCCCACGATTATTCATCGGGGGGGCGATTTTCTTTGATTCATGGCAAGGGCGGCGGATTCGGAAGCGCATGAGGTGGAGGTACCACACCATTTCCTCCGCCATTTCCTCCACCATTGCCCAGAACGATAGCTGCAATCGCCGCAGCTCCAACTGTGCCACCGCCAATGAGAATCCATTTCATCGCGCCACTTTTCTTTTGGACGGGTGGCGGCTCCGGCGTAGGTGATTGCATTTCTTTACGCACTTGCTCGACAAGTTCTCGAAACGAAGGTGGATCCTGAACCTGGTCCACCTGATAATCCGGTGCAAGTCGCAGCAACTCGCGGATCGTGTCCCTGGCCTGGCCCACGTAGTTCTTGCCATCATACGCGAGAGCTTTCAGTCGCAATGCCAACGCTTTGGTAGAAGCTGTCACGTCCGGCTGTGTCAGGCAGCGGTCCACCAACTCCAGGGCATCATCGAACAAGCCGACATATATTTTTTGATCGGCATCATTGAGCAGTGCTGCACAAGTATGTTGTGCTTGTACGGGCGCCACCGCACCCGGTCCCAGCAATGAGGCCAAGCACAGAACCACAAAAAGCACGCCGGTTAACTTGCGTGTCAACTGGCCTCGTGACAGAAACATAACCACCTCCGCAAGTAATGAGGATTCGTAACTATTCAGCTCCTGTTTCTTGTAAGCGGATTGAACGGATAAAGCGGATTTCTAAAACTTGTTTTGCAGAATCACTATCCGTTCAATCTGCTTCTTCCGTTTACTCTACTTTTTTTGAGCTGAATAGTCACGAGGATTCAAACAAAACGAAGCTCCTTATTCCCTCGTTTATGGATTTTTCCTGAGTGTAAACCGTAACGGCTCTTTCCAATCGGACTCCAACAAAATCGTTTTAGCGCCTTCCAGGATGCCATAACCGTCCAGCCGGACTTCGATCTTGTGCAGCCCGAGTGGCAGCGAGAGCTGTTTCGGCGTGGTTTGACTCGTATTCTTGTCATCCACGAAAATTGTGGCGTAGAGCCTAACGCCTGATTCGTCAAAAGCCGTGACGGTCAACTTCAATTGTTTATTGAAATCGATTTCTACAAAAGCTTCCTGATCGGGTTCAATGCTCGCCTGTTTTTCCCATGTTCCCAGAATGGGATGGACCGCCTTGATTGATCGGTGTAACGCCCACCGACGCGTCATTGAGAAAAACCGTTGCTCCCGCCGGCAGGGAAAAAATCGAGAGCGCAGTGGATGAAACCGGTACTGAAATCTCACGTGGCACTGGACGTGGACCGCGTTGAAATTGTACAACGCCCCAAATCAATACGAACGCCAGAATGACCGGCACTCCGATTTGCCAAAGCCGGTGCCTGGCGACGGCGCTTGGGGCGGAACGGAAGGAAGAGCTGCAGCGGGCGTCGTCGCGGGCTGCGTCGATGCAACAAAAAGCTCGTTCTCCTTATTGAGATCGGCCAAAAATCCTTCCATGCGCTGGTATCTGGCATGGAGGTCCTTGCACAGGGCCTGGTCCATGATCTTTTGCAAACCCGGCGAAATCCCAGGCCGATGCGCTTGCAAAGGCGGTGGCTCGTGATGGATGATGTCATATAGTACCGCCAGATAATTGTCGCCTTTAAACGGAAGCTGGCCGGTCAACAATTCGTAGAACACCACGCCCAATGAAAAAATATCCGAGCGCAGATCGAGCTTCTCACCACGCGCCTGTTCCGGTGACATATAGTTGGGGGTGCCCATGGTCGTGCCCGTGCGCGTAATGCCCGAGCCGTCTTGCAACAGCGCCAAGCCGAAATCGACTTACCAATCATACCGCCCATCTTAACATAGATTCACTGATCCGGCAGGCTCATACAAAATGGCGAACGCTGCGGACGCAGCCTCGAGGTCTCGTCGTGATCACAATAATAGTCTAAAGAAAGTGGGGGAGGAATTCGTCTTTAGAATCCCAAGTGTTCGCAGACGCGGGCGCCAATTGCCGGGTACAACTGGAAAAATCGTAAGAATTTGTCGAAATGAAAATGGCTTTCGCGGCGTTCAGCATTCGTGAGGGCCCGAGAAGCGCCAAAAACATGGGCGCAAATATAACCTTAACCCGTGAAAACAGCAAGCGAATTCTCAAACGCCGCGAGCCGGGAATGTCCACCTGAGGTGTGCGCCGTTGGAAAACCTTCTTCATTTCATCAGAATGCATTTTCGCGTTTCAGCGAATGGTCCCATTTGAATTCTGTAAAAGTACACGCCGCTTGGAAGGTTCTTGGCGTCGAAAGTGACGACGTGATCTCCTGCGTTGCGGCGGCCGTTTACAAGCTCAGCCCGTTCCGCGCCGTTGACATCATACACTTTCAGGGAGACATTGCCTTCGGTCGCCAATGTGTATGCAATCCGCGTGCTGGGATTGAACGGATTCGGATAGTTTTGGCCAAGCGTGAACTTTCCCGGAGGCGCCGAGCGCTCCCCGACGGCAGATACCTCTTGCGACAATGCAATCGTCTGGCCCGGCCTGACGATAACCTTGTTTGCCGGGGTAAAACGCGCAACGTTAGCGTCGTTGTAGGTGTCCGGCGTCGGCATGGTATGCATCGGCACATTAAACTTTGCCTGAATCATGGAGGCAGCTTGTGTAGCTTGCTCCGGGCTCATGGTAAAGACGCCGTCGATCGGGAGGAGAGCATAGGTGAGCTCCCGCGCAGCGAGATCAGCCATTTCATTGATCAAGCCGGTGTCGCCGGCGTGATAAAGCTTGATCCCGTTCAATTCTACTACATAGCCGACACAGGCGCTCCTTTGATGATTGGCATTGTAAGCCGGGACGGCATCAACCTTGACGTTGCCAATTGTGAAGCTCTGATACGCATTGTTTTGAATGGCTTCGAAGTTCGAGATGACGGTGGCGCCCGCTCGTTGCTTCACCAGGTTCAACCGGTTATGATCAGAATGCTGGTGCGTGATCAGAACCACGTCGGCGGAATCGGAATAATCACCTGGTTGAAACGGATCGATGTAAATGATTTTACCTTCCAAGGTTCTAATCTTGACGGTCGCATGTCCCAGATAGGTGAGTGAATCAGCAGCCGATATCGCTGGACCGCTTCTCGCATTTGCATGCGCGCCAGCGTTTTTGACGGACTCAAAAAGCAGTAGAAAGAAAAGGAGGCAAAAGAGCACTAAGTATTTTGCAGTTTTCATTTTCACTCCTCATGAGTTTTAAGGTTCGACTACATCGAACTCCACTCGGACCGGCAGAATGGCGTTGCGATGATAGCAGTTCAAATACGTTGTACTCCAGGTTAAGAGCCTATCCGAAAACCCTGAGATGTCATCCCAGATTCAATGCCCGCTGGCGGTAGTGCTCATCCGAGCGTTCGGCGATGCGTTGCACGTCTTGGCGCGAGAGAAACCTCGGCCCGCCCAGCCTGGCCGCGCCCACCCATATGGCTGCGGTTTTTTCCGCCATGAGCATAGCCGCCAAAACCGCCTCGGGCGTTCGACCAAGCGTAATGAGGCCGTGATTTTCCAGCAAGATCACGCGCGGAACATGTTGGTGGGCTGAGACAAACTCGCTGGTTTGGACACGAATCGCCTGGGCCAAACGTAAGCCGGGATCGGTATAAGGCACCAGCACTGACGCGCTGCCGCAGCATACAATCTCGTCGGGAAAAATACGCCGGGCGGCGAATTCCGGCGCGCGCGGAGAGCACAGAATCTGATTCACCGCCACGGGATGCGTGTGGCCGACGAATTCTACGTTCGACAAAGTTAAACAGTAAGCATGAAACAGGGCCTCGACCGAAGGCTTCTTGCTCTGCGGGTCGACGCGGCTCGCCAACAGCGCCGCTTCGATCTTTTCATCGCTGAGATCAGATTGTTCCAGGAGCGGCAACAGCACGCCGGCTTTACACTCGACCACCTCCTGCTCCCGCAAGGTGCCCAAAGCGCAGCCGCTGGCTTTGATCAAAAACGTGCCGACGCTCACGCGGGCAGAGGTGTTGCCTTCGCCCAGAATCGCCATCAGCCGGTCCTCGCGGCCGAGCTCGTGGGATAGTCTGAGGAGGGCGGCGAGCTGTTCTTGATGGTTTTGGTTCATACTCTCGCAATGCGGGCGTGCGCCAGCGGCTAGGCAGGCGCTATTGTCTCAACTCACCAAACGGATACGTTGAGACGAACGGATGAAGTGCTTAGCCCCGCTGGAGTGTCATCCAGCAGGGATATTGGTTGACTCGGGCAAACTGCTGAGATCGAGCTTAGGTTCCGAATCCACCAGGATGCTTTCAGCATGACAGCGATGAGGTTTTCGAGCACGTACTTGGCAGAATGCAACCCGTTGGCCTTAATCTATCCGTTGGAACTTTTTTTTACTTTCCACAATCACCGTGGTGCGAAATGACGCGCGAATCTTATCCATACAACGGCCCGAAATTCGCGCAGGCGCGGAAATCGGCGCCTTGCGGCTCGTTCGCGCCGAACGCCGCCCATACACTCGGGCGAAAAAGTCGATTCGCGCCGACGTTATGCATGTAAACCGGAATGCGCAGCATGGATGCCAGGGTCATGAGCTTGTCGCCGATATGGCCGTAGCTGATTGCACCATGGTTTGCACCCCAATTGCTCATCACGGCATAAACGTCACGAAACGCGCCACTACCGGTGAGCATGGGCACAAACCAGGTCGTGGGCCAGGTATGATTCGTGCGCCGATCCAGCATGGCGTGTACTTCCGGCAAGAGGTTCACGGCATGTCCCTCCGCCAACTGCAGCACCGGACCGAGTCCTTTCACAAGATTGATGCGAAACATCGTCACCGGCATTTCACCACGCGTGAGATATTGCGACGAGTAACCGCCGCCGCGGAAGTATTCGAGAATTGCGGGGCACCACTTCGTTGCCTCGAGGCACTTGCCTGCTTCCTCCGGCGTGATGTCCCAGTATGGTTTCATCACCGGCTTGTCCTCGCGGCTCTGCTGCCCGGTGCCATCCAGTGTCGCCGGCCCGGAGTTGATCAAGTGTAAGATCCCGCCTTCGGCCCTGCCGGTTAGCTTCTTGCCGGTCACGCGCTGGACAGCGTCCGGGCTCCAGTAGGTGCGCACGTCGGCAAAAATCTGTGCGGTGGCGGTGAGCAAATGACCCAACAACATCGAGGCGCCGTTCAGGCAATCGTTTTCGGTCGCGACGATATAAGGCTGCCGGATGCCGTTCCAGTCAAAGGAAGTATTCAAAATCGCTTCCATGAAATCGCCATTGGGAAAATGATCGGTCCACTGGCGCTGACCTTGAAAGCCGGCGGCTATGGCGTTGTGGCCGAGCGCTTCTTCGCCGAAGCCAATTTTTTCCAACTGCGGATTGCCGACCATCAGATCGCGCACGATCATGGTCATCTTGACCACAAATTCCCATTCCCAATCTTTGCGCTGACGCGAAAGCTGTTGATCTGGCGCGTTGACATCTTCGCCTTCCGGGCAGTTTACTTTGACCCAGCGCAAGGCGCGTTCCAGCTCCAAATGATCATAAAAGCCTTCTTCCACGCGACGCCCAACCTCGGTCATATCCACGGCTTCCGTGCGCATGCCAAGGTAGTACTGAAAAAAATCTTGATCAACGATCGAACCGGCAATGCCCATCGACACGCCGCCGATGGAGAGATATGACTTGCCACGCATCTCCGCCACCGCAAGCCCGGCCTTCGTAAAGCTGAGCAACTTCTCCTGCACGTCAGCCGGGATCGACCCATCGCCGGCATCTTGCACGTCGCGACCATAAATGCCGAAAGCCGGCAAGCCTTTTTGCGCATACCCCGCCAGCGCCGCGGCTAAATAGACGGCGCCCGGGCGTTCCGTGCCGTTGAATCCCCAAATCGCTTTGGGGAGCAAAGGATCGGAGTCCATGACTTCCGTACCATAACACCAGCATGGGGTCACGGTCAAAGACACGCCGGCACCCTCGCGGCCGAACAAGTCCGCAGTCTCCGCCGTCTCCGCGACGCCGCCAATGCAAGTGGGAGGAATGACACATTCCACGGCCAGGCCGTTCGCATGACGCACATGCGTGCTGAGAAACTTCGCCGCGTTTTTTGCCATTTGCATGGTTTGATTTTCCAGCGACTCGCGCACACCTTTGCGCCGACCGTCGATCACTGGCCGGATGCCGATTTTCGGCAACGCGCCGCGCAGCCGTTTGAGCGGTCCGATGATCTTGAGGTCATTGACGTTTGCCATATTGGTTTTCCCTTCGTTTCATTGCAGCTCGTGATGGGTTAATACAAATGAAATCTTTTCAAAAAAGCAAAATTTTTCACACAAAAGCACAGAGATATCACAACGCGGCGTAGCCGCAACCAAAAGAAAAGCATAGCCACGGAATTACACGGAAGCGCACGGAATTATTGAATGCGAATAATGACAAATAGCTCATTCCATTCCGTGTATTTCTGTGTGATTCTGTGGCT
>JBOHQX010000331.1:0-8887 GCA_050732395.1 bacterium | reverse complement strand
CCAGAAGATTTGGTAAAACAATGTTAGAGCTTACACCTTCTTTAGCCTAAATGAATCACAAAATTATCAAAATACGTGATATGAATACATGCCACTTTCGAAAATAGGGGAAATAGTTCACAGTTTTGTCAAAAATATGTGCGTTTCTACTGAGCACAAGGTGGAAACCGACAAAAGGAGCTTCTTTAAAAGGGGAATCAAAAAACGTGGTCTCTCAAAGGTAGGCCGAGTCCAAGTGCCAAGAGTCATTGCAAGTGCTATTGCAACGCCAAAAGATTGCGACGCGCCGTTTTTGTATTCGGATAGCCTGGCCCCAGTTGCTTTTCATCAATCTTCAGCGCGTGGCGAATTCAGCGTATCTCCAGCTCGCAGGCTTTACCGGGCAATTGCCTGGAGTGCGACAAGACAAATTGCTAAAGGTGCTGTCTCCGCTCTCACCCAGTCATGCCATTTACCCAAATGATAGCAAGTCGAGACTCCCCAATATCCCTCTTCCTTGTTTCCCAGATGCTCCAGGTGAATGTCATGATTTTCAGTCATGCTCAATAGTTTCTCAAGCACTTGCCAGGCAGCGGTAATATCCGTTGAATTATGGGGGCAGACGTCGTATGCAATCGGATACTCGGGGCGGGAATCATGTAATCATCATGCACAAATTCGTAGCGAACGCCGAAGATCTTTTCACCAATCAAAACATCAAGATCAATGCCTGCTTTAAAAGAATCATAGCTCATAGTCGAGTTCTGCCCCTTGTCAATTGGTCGAATATAGACGACGAGGTTATCTCCGTCAATATTATGATTTTTGAATGTGCGATTCAGTGTAACCGCTGATATCCTCTCCCGCCGAAGACTCCGGTCATTTTTCACCACAATTCGAAAATTTTGAGGAGATTTGGGGCATTTATGCGCAATGTACGGCTGACCTACTCAAACAAAACGCCGGCAACGTAGCCGAACACGCTCATAAAGTGGGCTTCAGCGAGCACGCGCGTTTTGACCGTAGTTTCAAGAAACAGGTAGGGTGTGCGCCGTCGGAATTTCGGCGGAAAGAAACATGAAGTTTGATTTTTAGGAGTTTTATGTCATATTTTAGTGGACTCGATTCAGTGTGAATAGGCGTATGGATGTAAATTGTCTCTTTGAGATGCTTCCTCAAGCGGAAAAATAATGAGCATTACAATTGCCGTATCGAATGAGATTGCCAGCCATCTGGATAACCTCTCCTTTGGCGAAGCGGGTGATATTAACGAGAAGTTGCGCAATCTCATCGTCTCCGAATACCAGCGACGGCTGGCCCGCTATCGTTTAACGGATCGTCAAATGACTCAAAAATACCAGATGAGTTATGAGACATTTGACCAGCAACAGATGACCCGGCAGCATGGTTACACATGGGCAGTCGAGACCGATGTGATGGCCTGGGAAACCGCCATCGATGGCATTCGACCCATCGAGCAACAACTGCCCAATTAACCGGCAGCGAGTAGTCCAGTGGCCATTGACGAACTCATTCGTACAGCAGCGCAGGGCAAAGAGCGATTTTGGTTTGTGTTGTTGGTGTTTCGGAGGAACGAGTAAAGTTAAGGATAGGCCAAGGAAACTTAGCATTGGAGGAGAAGAAGATTTTGAGGTACTGCCTGCTCTGGATTAAAGGCATAGAAGTCGAATACAATCCTATTTTTGCCAAATCGGAAATCGTAATGATCAAATTTCCCTGATGAAGCGTCAGAAAATTCGTCAAGTCATCGGTACCGCTTTCTTGATGATACAGCTTGACAATCGCATTTGTATCTAAAAAGACGTTCATCTGTCATCGCGTTCTCTGTTGATGCTATCGGCGAGATTGCCCGTGATTGAACCGGTCAGCTTTCTCGCTTCAAAAAATGACATGCGGGACAGATCTGCTTTGGGAATCACAAATACTTTCACTTCGGTGGCATCAGAGAAAGGAATGTTGAATAATTCCAACCGGCCCTTTTCAACGCGTGCTTCAGTTACAAATTGGCTCATTTGATCACTCCCTTTTGATTCAACAAAAAATAACATGCTTTTTCCGGAATATCAAGGATAGATTTGATTTTAAAAAGTTGACGCTTTGAAAGGACTTAGAATGAATTTTTCGGCGAATAAAGCACTAGCAAGAAAGATCGCCTTTGATTCCGACACCATGTGGATAGAGCTGGCTGATGGTCGAAAACTTGGCGTTCCGCTGGCATATTTTCCACGTCTTGTCAGTGCCACGCCCGAACAACGCCAATCCTACGAAATCAGCGGCGGTGGAATCGGTCTTCATTGGGATGAAATAGATGAGGACATTAGCGTGGAATATCTATTGTTGGGGATAGCTGACCGAACACGACCCAAAGCTTAACTTCGGCTAAAGCTGCCTCCTTGGGATTCATGTTTTCGAGCGCCGAAATCGCCCAGCCGCGGTTGCTCTCCATTCATACTTTCCCCAGATTTTTTCCTACTGACATGCAGACAATTCCTTGAAGTGACGATCGGCTCGCTTGCCGCCGCTGCGCTCACCGGCTGCGTGTCCCGCACGGGACGCGATGGTGTAGTGTCCGGCACGGCGGTGCCAAAACGGATGGATACCGCGGCGTTCCACGCCGCACGACGATTCGCCCAAACACCATTCGGGAGAATCGCTTACGTCGAGCGCGGCACCGGGGAGGCTGCGCTTTTTCTGCATGGTTTTCCCCTTAACAGCTTTCAGTGGCGCGGCGCGCTCGATCGGCTGTCGGCACATCGTCGCTGCCTCGCTCCAGACTTCTTGGCGCTTGGCTACACGCAGGTCGCCGATGGCCAGAGCGTCGCGCCTAACGCACAGGTCGCGATGCTGGTGGCGCTGCTGGACACGCTCTCGCTCTCGACCGTTGACCTCGTCGCGAACGACAGCGGCGGTGCGGTCGCTCAGCTCTTCGTCACGCGGTATCCCGAGCGTGTCCGCACGCTGCTGCTGACGAACTGCGATACTGAGAACGACAGCCCGCCTCCGGCCCTCCTACCCGTCATCGAGATGTCGCGAACGGGAATATTCGCGGACCAACGGCTCGCGCCGTGGCTCGCCGACAAGGTGCTCGCGCGCTCGGCGGAGGGCATTGGAGGAATGTGCTACGCCGATCCGTCACATCCAACTGACGAGGCGATCGAGTGCTACTTCGCACCGCTCCTGAGCTCGCCGCAGCGAAAGGCTCAATTGCACGCGTTCGCCTTGGCCCTCGAGCGCAACCCGTTGAAAGACATCGAACCGGCGCTCAAGCGCTGTGCCGCTCCGGTGCGGATCGTGTGGGGGACGGGTGACACGATCTTCTCGCCGGCGAGCCCCGACTATCTGGACCAGACGTTCCCGCACTCTCGAGGCATACGGCGCGTGGCGGGAGCGAAGCTCTTCTTTCCAGAGGAATTACCCGATATCATCGCGGAGGAAGCGCGGCGGCTGTGGGGGATCGGTTAGCCGATTCACAAGACCCAGCAAACACAAGTCGGGCTTTGCCCGGGTGGGCTACGGAATGGCCGCGTTCTACAAATTTCAAATTGCTAATTCATGCACAATGGAGTATATTGTAAAAAAACAAATCAACCCGGAGCACAAACATGGAAATACAACTTTCAGAAAAAGCTGCAGAGAGTGTAAAGGAAAAAGTGGCATTGGGATTGTGCGCCAATCCGGATGAGTTTATCAGCGATATCGTTTTGCGTTATGAATTTTATTACAGAAAGAAACTTGAAGCCCTCAACAAAGAAATAGGCATCGGCTTGGAACAGTCTCGAAGGGGTGAAAGCAAAGAAATTGACTTTGATGAGTTTATGCGGGAGTTAGACGAGGAGTTGGGCTATACCACGTAATACCAAAAGTGCTATATACGCCCCAGGCAAGAGCCGATTTGAGAGACATCAGCCGATTTACAGACGCGAGATGGGGGCGAGAACAACGCATGGGATACCTCGGGCGGCTGAAGAATCGGTTCCCCCAGCTTGCCAATCACCCGCAAACGGGGAGAAAGCGGTATGAGATCGTCGGTGCTCCGTATAGTTTTCACGAAGGAAGGCATGTGATTTTCTATCAGGAGATCGAAGACGGTATAGAGGTCTTGAGATTACTGCATGATGCCATGGATTTTCCAAGGCATTTTTGAACCTTAAATAACACCTTTCTCTTGCCTTTTCCCGGTTAAAGCCGTGCGACGAGCAAATGCCTTCTTGTACTCGTAGGCTCCGATGCTCATAAGACTCACCTCGTACAAGTCAAGCGTCGCCCGTGGTATTTTTCACGGACGCTAATCGTCCATATAGACCCTACCAAAATCATTATCGTTCTTCACAAAAACTTCACGAACTCATGAAAATCGTGAATTAAAAATTCATGGGTCTTCAGCCATGGCTGGCCGCTAAGCGCGGATGCCTGGGAAACACAGATGTTTTTTCTCGCCTCGCATGGCTACCGCTGCATTGGTCACGATCGTCGCGGCCATGGGCGGTCGAGCCAGCCGTGGAATGGCAACGACATGGACACTTATGCCGATGACCTGGCGCAACTTTTCGAGGCGCTCGATCTGAAAGTTGCCATCATGATCGGTCACTCCACCGGCGGCGGTGAAGTGGCGCGCTACATCGGCGGCCACGGCACCAAGCGCGTGGCGCAAGCGGTGCTGATGGGCGCGGTGCCGCCGATCATGCTCAAGACGAAAACCAATCCCGACGGGCTGCGCATGGAAGTCTTCGACGGCTTTCGCAGGGTAAGCAATCTAATGTCGGCGTAAAGGTGTAAAGGGAGCGCGGACTTTCTCGTCCGTCAGCACAAGACAGAAATATCTAGGGCAGAAAAATACTTGCGGCCTGCCTGGATCCTTTGATGAGCATTGCTTTGATGGAGCCAAACTCCATCTTTCTGCCTCTCGCAGAATTTGTTTGCACTGGTAAGAAAACTGCCAACGATGCAATTGATTATCCTGCCGCCGGCGGGACATGGACCGCATCATCAATATCACGAACTAACGGCAAAGTACATTGAGAATTTTATTCGGAACAAATCAACGATCGCAAATCTGAAATCGTAAATCAAAAGGAGGCGTGTCATGATTCTCGGTATGTCCATATCCACATTTACCGTGATACACACCGTCATAAGTCTGATCGCAATTCTCGCCGGGATCGTTGTCGTGTACGGCATGCTCACCGCGAAAAGACTCGAAGGCTGGACTGCGTTTTTTCTCACCACGACGGTTTTGACAAGCGTGACCGGTTTCTTCTTTCCCTTCGCAGGCGTCAAGCCGCCCCATGTGGTTGGCGCTATAGCTCTGATCGTGCTCGCGATCACGATTCCCGCGCTCTATAAGTATCACCTCGCGGGGTCATGGCGCTGGATCTACATCGTCGGCGCGGTGATCTCTCTCTATTTAAATGTCTTCGTTGCTGTCGTACAGGCTTTTCAAAAACTATCGTTTCTGAAGCCGTTGGCGCCGACCCAGTCCGAGCTGCCATTTCTGGTCGCGCAGCTCGCCGTGCTGGCACTCTTTATTGTGCTTGGCATCAAAGCTGTGAAATCGTTTACCCCGACGCCAAGAACGCTCGCATTCAGCATGGTTTGAATGCAATGTCTTCGCCAGCCATTCAGAAGAAGCCATGCGCACAACACCGTACGAACTGATGTTCATCGATTAGGGCGTCGACCTCGTTCTGACAAGAGCACATCAATGACATTGAGGATTGAAAAATCATCGCAAAGAAGAAGTCATGAAACTGAAGCCAACACTCGGCGGCATCCATCACATTACCGCACTGGCAAGTGACCCGCAGCGGAACATAGACTTCTACACCCGCTTCCTCGGTCTGCGCCTGGTCAAGAAGACGGTAAACTTCGACGCGCCGGACGTGTATCACTTTTATTATGGCGATGAGACGGGCCGGCCCGGAACGCTGCTCACATTCTTTCCGTTCCAGAATGCGGCAAAGGGGAAACGGGGAGCCGGAGAGACAACTGCGGTTGCTTTCTCCATTCCCCCGGAGTCGCTGGACTATTGGATCAGCAGGCTTGCGTCCGATGCGATTGACTTCGACGGCCCGGTGCAACGCTTTGGCGATCAGGTGATTGGTTTCGAAGACCCTGACGGAATGATGATCGAGCTTATCACCGATGCTGCTGCACGTGCAATTCCAGCGTGGCGCGGATCGGCAGTGGAGCCGGCGCATGCCCCGCGAACAATTCACGGGGCAACGTTTACAGAATCGAATCACGAAATCGCGGCAAAGTTTCTTACCGAAACTCTTGGCTTCAGAGCCGCGGCACAGGAAGGGGAGCGCCATCGCTACCTGATCGGTGAAGGGGAAGCCGGAGCAAAGATCGATATTCTCTTCCAACCCAAGGCACCTCCGGGACGCCAATCGGCGGGTTCCGTCCATCATATTGCGTGGCGTGTTGCCACCGACGATGAGCAAAGAACGTGGCAGGAAGTTCTCACGAACACAGGAGTATCGGTTACGCCGGTGCAGGATCGTCTGTACTTTCGATCGGTTTACTTCCACGAGCCGGGCGGGGTATTGTTCGAGATCGCCACCGACGGGCCAGGGATGTTGATTGATGAACCGGACTCTGAGCTTGGATCTCATTTGAAACTGCCGCCGTGGTTTGAGTCGAGACGCGAGCGGATTGAGCAGAGGTTGATAGCTGTAGCGCTGCCAAAACAGAAAAGCAGGTAGAGGCGAGAAATTTGTTCCCGAAAACGGTCTCTTCGAATTTGAAACAGAAAACCTCAATGTCGTCTGAATTGGAAAGAAATGAAGTTCCTGTATCCAGCGGCAGTGAGGTTTCTGGTATGATACGAGAATGTTGAGTTCAGATTTTCTTATTTCACCAAGAGCATCTTGTGCGATTGCGTGAAACTTTTCGTGGCGGACTTGGCTTCCAGCTTTAGGAAATAGACGCCACTGGTTGAGGCTGCACCCAGAGCGTTGCGGCCATCCCATGCGATCGTGTAGTAACCGGCAGCTTGTTGCTCGTCCTTCACCAATTCCCTCACTTTCTGTCCTAACGCATTGAAGATTTCGAGTTTCACGGAAGCCGCTTCAGGCAATTGGTAACGAATGCGCGTGCTGGGATTGAAGGGATTGGGATAATTGGCTTCCAACGCATATCGTGCGGGGACCGTGGCGGTTACCACTACGCCATTTTTCGCCGGGACTTTGATTTGGGCAAAGCTCGCATTGGCAGTTTGATTCGCGGTAAAGGCGCGCGTAGTCACCGCGACATTGACGAGACGCAAGGGCAACCGCGTCCCGACTGGCAATGCATTCTGTAATTGCGCTTCCACTTCCAGCAGCACGCCATTTGTGCGAATGGACCCGCCCGCAGTCGCGAAACCGCCGAAACGCATGCGACTCACCAGCTCTTCACCTCCTGGTTTATCCATTTCATTTGCGGGAGCGGCAGTTGCAGGTAGAATATTGTAATCCAGCATGAAGCCCTCCGCTGGAACGATGTTACCCCAGTGCACTTGGCTGATTTTCAGCTCAGCCGCGTCGTAGCGCAATTCCGCGCCAAAGGCGAAAATGCCGTGCGAAACTTTGGAACCTTCCAGCAGAATTTGCCAGCTCACCCGCTTTGCATCGGGCGCGATCGGCAAGCTGTTCACAGCAAGTTGAAGAGGAGCGGGCGCAGCTCCATCTAGTTCCGCGGCCTTTGCCAGGCTGGACGCGGAGGAGGTATCGGGCCAGCTCAAATCCACATCGCCGCGCGCGATGGCGAAGAAATTTTGATCGTTCAGATTGTCCGAGACATTCGGATAGTCGATACTCTCGGGTGCCTTTTTCCATGCAATGGGGCTGGCATCTATCGCATAGCTCGCCGGAAACGCCCGCCATGCCTCCACCGGAAACGCCTCCAGCCTGCCGAGGAAAAAGTTGAAAATCAATAAAGCATCGCGCGGTTGCACGCTGAGATTGGAATCGACGTCCGCCGCGAGATTTTGGCAACCTGAAAGCGCCACCGTACCGAGGAATCCGTTAAAGGCTAGAAAAGCATCGGTCACATGCACAGCAGAATCAAGTCCGCCGCTGGCGCGTCGCACGGACAAGCTATAGTTTGGACCGGCCACGATATTGGCCAGGGCGAAATTGCCGCCGGCATCGGTAGTCGTTTGGCGTACCACGACATTGTTCTGGCTCATTCCTGCTGTCAAAGCTGGGACCGGAATAGCTGGTTCCGTGCTGTCGAGAGGCCGGCAATACCCCACGTTTCCGGCGACGATGACAAATTTCACCACGGTCAACAAGCCGTTAACGCCGCCTGCCACAAGCATGTCGCCCTGCGGATCAGATGCAGAAACTTCGGTAAACTTGAGCAGCGCAGTGGTGCCCAGCGGGGCATTCGCTACAAGCGCAAAACGCAAAGTAACCAGCAGACCATCTTGCGTGATCGATCCGCCGCTCAAGTTGGCAAAGCCGATGTGAACACTATCGGGAGCCGGGGAGAAAACATTGAACACGGCGCCTGGGACAATGGGGCCTGGCGTAAAGCCTGCAAATGACAGAATGCCGCCGGAGGCTTTCAAAACGGCACCCAAAGAGCCCACGCTGTCAGCGTTGAGCTCCAGCAGTACCGGCATTTCTATCACGGTACCGGCTTCCCCTTTGAGAGTATCACCAATCGCTACAGTGACATCGAAACCGGGCAAGAAGGCAAGGCCGCTGATTTCCGGAAAACCAGAAGGCCCGATCAACGTGCCGGCGGCGGAAGCTGGATTGATCGCAATGATGCGTCCAGCATTCGGATCATTTGGACCCAAACCGCCATACAATTTGCCAAGGCGGTCAAATTCCAACGCGGCTACGTCACGGAAACCGGTGCGCCCGATCAACGTGCCGCGGCCGGTGCTGATATTGAT
>JBOHQX010000330.1:0-22609 GCA_050732395.1 bacterium | reverse complement strand
CTTGACCAGTGAGCTGTTACGCACTCTTTAAATGATGGCTGCTTCTAAGCCAACATCCTGGTTGTCTGAGCGATTTCACATCCTTTATCACTGAGCTTGTACTTAGGGGCCTTAGCCGGCGATCTGGGTTATTTCCCTCTCGGCAACGAAGCTTATCCCTCGCTGCCTGACTCCCGCAGAGCAAATCAACGAAATTTGCAGTTTGGTTGGGTTTGGTACCCTTGTGAGAGCCCTAGCCCATTCAGTGCTCTACCTTCGTGATTTTCCTGCAAGGCTAGCCCTAAAGCTATTTCGGGGAGAACGAGCTATTACCAAGTTTGATTAGCCTTTCACCCCTACCCACAGTTCATCGCCAGAATTTTCAACTTCCGTGCGTTCGGACCTCCACGACCTGTTACGGCCGCTTCATCCTGACCATGGGTAGATCACTTGGTTTCGCGTACTAATCCATGCAACTAAATCGCCCTATTCGGACTCGCTTTCGCTGCGGCTTCGGGCCTTCAGCCCTTAACCTTGCTGCATAAATTAACTCGCCAGTTCATTATGCAAAAGGCACGCGGTCACCCCGAGCAAGTCGGGGCTCCCACAGCTTGTAAGCATACGGTTTCAGGTACTATTTCACTCCCCGCTAGGGGTGCTTTTCACCTTTCCCTCACGGTACTAGTTCACTATCGGTCACGAGAGAGTATTTAGCCTTGGATAATGGTCTACCCAGCTTCCCACGGGATTTCACGTGTCCCGCAGTACTTGGGAATGAAACCCAGAAAGACATTCTCTTTTCACCTACGGGGCTATCACCCACTTTGGCCGGCTTTCCAGTACGGTTCGGTTAAGAGAATATTTTTTGACTTTCCGGCAGTGCTGCATCACCACCCGGCTTCATCCCACAACACCGGTTGCACAACGCACGCAGGCTTGACATGCACCCGGTTTAGGCTGTTTCCCGTTCGCTCGCCGCTACTAGGGAAATCGCTATTGCTTTCTTTTCCAGCAGGTACTAAGATGTTTCAATTCCCTGCGTTGTCTCCTCCCCGCCTATGTGTTCAGCGGGGGGTAATCCACCTTGCGGCAGACTGAGTTGCCTCATTCGGAAATCTCCGGATCTCGGGTTGTTTGCACCTCCCCGGAGCTTATCGCAGCTTACCACGTCCTTCGTCGACTTCTCGTGCCAAGGCATCCACCGTATGCCCTTAGTAGCTTAACCAAATTTCTTCCTACACAGTAGAAAGTATTCAGCTCGAGATTCTTACAGCGCAATTGTCAAAGAGCTAATGAACAACAAAAAGCAAAACGAAAAAGCAAACATCGATTAAAGTCTATTTTAATGCAGCCTTATTTCTTACTCAAGCCAACGCCTAGTCAAAAAGAAATTTCCTTTTTCTTTTTGCTTCTCAGAAAGTGGAGCTGATCGGGATCGAACCGACGACCTTCGGCTTGCAAAACCGACGCTCTCCCAACTGAGCTACAGCCCCGTAGTGAAACAAAAAGCAAAGAGAAAAAGGCAAACAACAGATCCGGTGCTAACTTACTTTTGTTTTTTGCCGTTTTCTTTTTGCTTCACAACACGCAGTGGGCCTGAGTGGAGTCGAACCACTGACCCCTGCGTTATCAGCACAGTGCTCTAACCGTCTGAGCTACAGGCCCTTGGTTCCATAAAATTAAAAGAGCGTGCACACCTTGGGTTGCGCGAAGTCGCAGGGTTAAAGTCTCTTGGATCTCACCAGCCAGTGCCAGTGAACGAGACTCTCTAGAAAGGAGGTGATCCAGCCGCACCTTCCGGTACGGCTACCTTGTTACGACTTCGCCCCAGTCATCGATCTCACCTTAGGCGCCTCCTTCCTTGCGGTTAGGCCGGCGACTTCGGGTGCTACCAACTTCCATGGCGTGACGGGCGGTGTGTACAAGGCCCGGGAACGTATTCACCGCGGCATGCTGATCCGCGATTACTAGCGATTCCACCTTCATGCAGTCGAGTTGCAGACTGCAATCTGAACTGAGGCCAGTTTTAAGGATTGGCTCCACCTTGCGGTCTTGCTCCCCTCTGTACTGGCCATTGTAGTACGTGTGTAGCCCTGGACATAAGGGCCATGAGGACTTGACGTCATCCCCGCCTTCCTCCGGCTTATCACCGGCAGTCTCACTAGAGTGCCCAGCATTACCTGATGGCAACTAGAGATAAGGGTTGCGCTCGTTGCGGGACTTAACCCAACATCTCACGACACGAGCTGACGACAGCCATGCAGCACCTGTGCTGGCTCCTTGGCAAGCCAAGGTCCCTTCCCTTTCAGGTTGGTAACCAGCATGTCAAGCCCAGGTAAGGTTCTTCGCGTTGCATCGAATTAAACCACATACTCCACCGCTTGTGCGGGCCCCCGTCAATTCCTTTGAGTTTCAACCTTGCGGTCGTACTTCCCAGGTGGGGCACTTAATGCGTTAGCTGCGGCGCCGACCATGACAGCCGACACCTAGTGCCCATCGTTTACAGCGTGGACTACCAGGGTATCTAATCCTGTTTGCTACCCACGCTTTCGCGCCTCAGCGTCAGTTGTGGACCAGAAACCCGCCTTCGCCACTGGTGTTCTTCCCGATATCTACGCATTTCACCGCTACACCGGGAATTCCGATTTCCTCTTCCACACTCAAGAAAAGCAGTCTCAGAGGCAGACTCGGAGTTAAGTCCCGAGATTTCACCACTGACTTACAAATCCGCCTACGCGCCCTTTACACCCAATAATTCCGGACAACGCTTGCCCCCCCCGTATTACCGCGGCTGCTGGCACGGAGTTAGCCGGGGCTTTCTCTGAGGGTACCGTCACATCCCGAGAATCGGGATCGTTCGTCCCCTCTAACAGAGGTTTACACACCTTAGTGCTTCATCCCTCACGCGGCGTTGCTGGTTCAGGCTTTCGCCCATTGACCAATATTCCTCACTGCTGCCTCCCGTAGGAGTCTGGGCCGTATCTCAGTCCCAGTGTGGCCGATCACCCTCTCAGGTCGGCTACCGATCGTAGCCTTGGTGAGCCTTTACCTCACCAACTAGCTAATCGGACGCAGGCTCATCTTGAAGCGCTCGGAAGCTTTGACAACCGGTCCATGAAGACCGTTTGTGTCATTCGGTATTAGCCCCGCTTTCGCGAGGTTGTCCCAAACTCCAAGGTAGATTACCTACGTGTTACTCACCCGTCCGCCGGTTTACTCGGGATATTGCTACCCCTTTCTCCCTGACTTGCATGTGTTAGGCACGCCGCCAGCGTTCGTCCTGAGCCAGGATCAAACTCTTCGTTGTATTTCTTCGATCAAGGCAATTGACGACTTTGCACAACTTTTGGGCCATGCACGCTCTTATTTTATCAAAGAACTCAAAAACTTAGCGCACTGTTTTTTCACAGGCGCAGAAGTAAATATAAGCTATTCTGTTTGCGAAAGCAAGCTTTTTTTCGCCAATTCTTATTTTTTTGAGCTTCTTACCGGCAAGAATAACTCGAAAACAAAATAAAAAGCCCCCAGCTCGCGCCAGGGGCCCGGAGGGAGGAAAAAAAATGAGGTATTAGAGGAAACGATAACCTGTGCCGTGAATCGTTTCTATATATTGAGATGGATACTTATACTCGCCAAGCTTCTCCCTGAGCCTCTTGATGTGTACATCCACGGTCCGGTTTGTGACATATACTTTCTTGCCCCAAACCCGCTCGAGGATCTCCTTACGACTAAACACATTATTCCTACGAGAAGCCAACAGATAGAGAAGCTTGAACTGGATGTATGTCAAATCGATCGGCTTGCCCGCTTTTTTCACACGGTGCTCGTCTAGATCGATTTCAATATCCTTCACACAGATCTTCTTCGAATCCGACGTCGTCATACGCCGACTGATCGCCTTTATGCGTGCGGCTAACTCACGGGCTCCTACCGGCTTGGTAATAATATCATCCGCGCCGCTCTCCAGCGCCTTTACCCTCAGGTTCTCATCTTCACTAGAAGATACCAATATCAATGCCGTTTTGCGGAGGGCTATATCATCTTTGATGTCCATGCACAATGACCACACGCGGTCGCCGAATTCGTCCAGATCAATGATGATCACCGCGGGCTTGTCCTGCACCGCCGAGTCCGACAGGCTGTCCACGTTGTCCTGATTGTGCAGTAAATATCCTTCGCTTTCTAACAGATGTTCCAGTTGGAGGGAAATCAGATTGCCGTTGCCGTAGTGCTGAATGATGCTTTTATCCATTATTCCTCCGAGGGGAGTTTGAACGTCCTGTACTTCTTACCCACTGGGATGTTTAACTTGTCCTTTAAAACATTCTTTATCATTAGCAAGCACCATGCCAGAGGCTGCCTTGTGACGTTTCGTTTTTATGGTTTTAAAAATCGCTGCAAAGATGATCTAAATTTTAAAGAAATTACGACATCTCAAAGTTTTTCAACCGTTCGAATTCTTAGTGGTCTTGGCCGATCCCACCTACTACCCGTGGTAAAATGTGCGAACAATTATCAGCCAGATGGCGAAAATTGTCCAATTCGAAACATTTGTGCATATTTTGCTTTAAATTGCTGTATCATCGCGGACATTGAACTTCAAAAACGTGTTTGGATGCTCCGTCAAAAACAATAGCAGCATGAAAATGACGTCGATCAACAGCAGGCTCCCTGCGGCTTTGCGTCGTTGCCTAAGCGCTGCGTTCTTGGTTCATTTTGGTCAAGGTCTATTGCCCCTAAAAACCGAGTATTCGAATTGGGCGGTGATTTCCAAGTAATCTTCGGGAAAATCTTCAGGGAGCTTTTTAAATGGAATCGAAACTTCCACTGCACGCATGCTGGTTTGCATCAAACTCATGTGCCCATTGTATTCTAAGAGCTCAAGGCCTTGCAACGTTCCGTCGCGCAAAATACGAAAGCGTAGCCGCGTTTGGCCACTAATTAAACCCATGTGCGTGAACGCCGGCGGTGGATAGATGTTGCTTTGAATGCGTTTTTTGAGCCAAAGCAAATATGGTGCATAATTCCAGGCATATGTGTTCAACGAGAAACTGCCGAGCTCCGGTGCGCGCGAGGTGCGCTGATCCAAGCCCGCCTCGAAACGCGTGCCTGGCGATTGCCCAGTGCTGTTGCTGCCTCCGGTTAAATACTCACGGCGAAAAGTGGACGAGTTCTTGCTTGACAAAATCGGCGTACCCTGAGTTTCTTCTTTCTTATTGTTCGTCGCGCGCTCGCCAGTTTGCGGCGGCGCCTCGCCTCCGCGACTCCGCAAGCCCGGTAGAGAAGGAGTCGTGATCGCGTCTGCCAACATGCCGGGCGAGAAGGATCTGTCAATCGGAAGATTCTGTGGGGCGGTAGGATTCTGGGAGGCGGCATTTTTGTCGGAAGCATGATCAGCATTGGGGGGTGACGCGGTCCGGCGCGCGGATTCCGGTGTTTCTACCAAATTAAAAAATACGTTGCGTCGCTGCTGCCATTTTTCCAAACTTTCTTTGGCGATGGGATCTTCTGAGGTGGATCGCGTGAGCAACCAGCGCGACAACGCCGGGCTTCCGAGCCAAAAACCAATCAAATGCAGAATAATCGAAAGGGCGAATGCTAACGTTACCAGCGTGCGATCCAGGCGCAACGCTCTGAAGGGCGTTTCTTCGTCATGCTTGTGGAGTGATGTCAAACTCATGATATGATTAGACGCATGAGGTCGCCGGCAAGTTCTACCTTTCCCGAAAATAATTCCCGTGCTTGAGAAGCCGGATCGACTGCCAAGCATGAGGGATAAAAATGCGTCAACAGCAGTTTATGGCACCGCGCTTCTGCTGCTATTTGACCGGCTTGTTTCGCGGTCAAATGCGTCGGCATTTCCTCGCCTTCGGGGAAGGAACATTCGCAGATGAATAAATCCGCTTCTCGCGCCAGTGTGATCGCTTCCGCGCACGGACCAGTATCTCCGGTGTAAGCGATGATCTTGCCGTCACATTCTAAGCGATAACCATTTGCAGCAATGCCGTGCTGCATCGGCAAGCTGTGAACGCGCCAGGGTCCGATTTCAAAATCTTGCTGAAAAACTTCGTGCACGATGATCGGCAAAGGAATTTCGCCCACCCAATCCCCGTACAAACTACTGATACCTTCAAAAAACTTTTTGAACCCCAGCGCGCCAAACAAATACAACGGCCGCTGGCTGCGAAGATGTCCTTCCCCGTGAAGCGCCCACAACAATGGCGGCAAATCGGCAACGTGATCGGGATGTTGGTGGGAAATCAAAATGGCATCGATTTCCAGCATCTGCAATCCTGCGGCCAGCCCGCGGCGAATCACGCCATCGCCACAATCCAGCAATAGAAAAAAATCTTGGCGCCGCACAGCATAACCGGACATACTGCGGTCATGCAATAACACGCGCGTACCGCTGCCCAGAACCGTGATTTCGATTTCCGTCGCAGCCCTCACTGGTCAATCTTTTGGCCTTCCGTCATCAACCAGTTCAAATACTTCTCCGAATTGACGCATGACGCCAATCTTTTTTCAATCAACACACGCTCGAGCTTTTCGGCCGCTGCTTCATTCGGTGCTGTCGTCAAGACCACGCGGCAAATTTCCCGAGCTGACATCGTGATTCTCTCCGGCAAGCTTGGCACGATGTTTCGTTCCAAAGCAAGCTTCGTTCAATCAACGGAAGTCGTGAAGGACACGAGAAATGCAAACAACTATAGTTAGGTGCAACGTGACTATTCAGCTAAAAGACTGCCACAGAAACACACAGAAATACGCGGAATCTGATCTATTTCTAATGTAGCGGTGGACGCTCATGACTCTTTTCGGTGCAATTCCGTGAGGTTCTGTGGCCAAAAATAGCTGAACAGTTAGGGTGCATCAAACCCTTCAGTAGTTGCTATTGTCCAATTTAAGTATAGCTTACCACTCATAAAGATGCAAGGCCTTCTTTAACCTTAGTAGCCTATCCGAAAACCTCCTGCGGTCATGTTGAAAGCGTCTTGGCGGATTTGGCACCCAAGGCTGAAAGAGGTGCTGGGCTCAAGTCAACCAAGATCCCTACGGCATGACATTTCAGGTTATTCAGTCAGGCTCTCAATAGTGCGGAACATCCGCATTACGCGTGCGGTTAAAATTTCGTACCTCGTTTAAATTCGGGACGCTAAAACCCGTATGGGAGATTATGCGGAGAACCAATCACAATTGTCTAGTCGGCTTTTTCTTGTTTGGACATACTTTCACCTTCCCCGCGCAGAATCCTGAACGCATAGCAGACTCGGCGATGACAGTAATACCTTCTACGTCGAGGTTATCTTCGTCAGTCCCCGGCGACAGCACCGTGTCCGCAGCCGGCGTCTTACGGGGGGAAACCGAGGAGACGCGATTGCAATGGCTGCGCCGAAAGGCGTTTGTCGAAAGTATTCTCTCCCAAACCGCTTATGATCTTTCGGATAGCGCGGCGCTGATACGATTCGCACTCACTGCAGGCGCGCTGGCACTTACGCCCGAAGAATTGGCAAATATCCCTCCGGCCACCGACCCTATCGGAGCACGCTTACAGCAGGAGCAACTTGGCGTTCCTTCTTTGTTGAATGTGGGAAATTTAATCGGGGAAGGATTGAAATTTCTGACGGGAAAAGGGGGAGCCGGTCAAAACACACATGAGCTCTGGACCGCAATTCCGAGCGAAACCGAAGCGCGAGTGCTGAATATCTTGTGGTCTTCAAGCTGGGTGACTACTTCCGGAGTCTATTCTCAGCTCGACAGCGTGGCCATGACCTTCAAAGACCTGCAGTCCGTTATGGAGCAAATGGTCGCACGCGGGCTGGTGGAGCGTGAGCAGGTCTCGCCAAAAAACGAATTTACCATCTTGGGGACGATTGCTATTGAAATGAGCCGAAAAAACGCCAAAAACCGGGAATTCGCCTACCGCCCACGGACCAGCCGGAAAATGTTTTACACTTTTTTGGATGCGCTCGCTTTTTCGCGCTATTCGAGCTTAAAATCGGAGGATGTCGCTTTGCGTGATCACTTATCTAAGCTGCTGATGCTGGTTGCGCCTCGCGATGACTCCCGATAATCGAGTGGCAAATTCATTCCTGCAAGGACAGGCGCATTCATTCCTCCGACCGAATTTAATGGATGAGTTTCGTTCTGGCAGACGTTTTCTTCTGGTATGACACATCCCCCAGTAAACCGATCTGCTGAATAAGAGACGGTAAAGTAGCTATATTGGCCACTGCCACGTAAGACTTTCACTTGCAACGTATGATTGCCGCGGCGTTTGGGCGAGCAATACTGCAGCAAATACCGTCCCTCCACTTCTTTCTTGATTTCTCCTGCTAACTTTCTAAATGCCTCTCTTAGTATTGGGGGCGTCAAAGTATCTGCAAAAACGAATCCACTATGCCCCAAGATGCTAAGGCGGGTTCGGTTAATTTCTGAGCCAACGCCAAGCACGTATGAGCTGATCCTGTCCTTGTTGTTTTCGATTGCAACACGGGCAGAATCGAAGGGAAACCGGTCGGCACGATCGGTGCCATCGGTGAAGAGCGCGAGTGCGCCCTCCGCCACTTTGGGCACCTGGCTCATCCGGATGCTGCCATTCAATAATCTGACCCCATCGCGCACGGCGCCATGCAAATCGGTGGATCGATCGGTAATTGAGAGGTTATGGAGATTTCTGATCGTGCTCAAAATGTGGGTACTATCATGGCCAAACTCAATGAGTGGAATGATGCGAGGCTCACCCGCAAAGACATATAGGGCGAAGTCAAATTTCGAGGTACGAGTGGTGGCCTCCTGCAGTATATCGAGCACGAATTGTTCCGCTGCATCTTTGAGCAAACCCAGATGCACCGGCACCACGCTGCCGCTCACATCCAACAGCAAAAGAGTATAAAGGGTAAAGTTGGCGGGTTTCTCTTGTACTGAAAAATCACTTTCAGATGGGGAAATCGGCTCACCATCTTCGTAGAGCTGAAAATCAGCACAGGTGAGCCCGGTGACCGGTTTGCCAGAGTCATCCTTGACGGTAAACATGGTCACAACTTTTGCCGGCGGCTCAAGCCAGGGCGTGTAACAATTCAGCTTTGCATCGAAAGACTCCAATTCTGTGATGGTTGCTCGCGCAAACTCGGTTACCGGGGCAGACGGAGTAGTCGGTTGCCGATATTCACAGGATTGCAGCCAATGAAAACCGAGCACAGTCAATCCCCAACTCGCAAACACACGATGGCGCATATTCCCCTCGCGTTAAGAATATGAGACAGAATGAACTCTCATTGGCATTGCGTGAGGTTCGAGAGCGGTGACAAGGTCATTTTGTGATCAATTTACCGGCCAACGTGTCATTGTGCGGAGGGAACCCGCCCCAAAGCCGGTAGAGCAGGCGCGTGACCTGCGTCGTGAAAAAGGAGAGTCAACTTTCTTGCTGCACCTCGGCGGAAGGTTTGCCGTTATCAGGCTGGCTCCTTTCGGCTGCGTTAATGGAACCCGGTAATTGCACGGCGCCATGAGGAGAATTTGCACCCGGCGATTTAGCGCTGCCGGCATGGCCGCTCGCATAGACCAGCGCAAAAGTATCCTCGATCGGCACCTCGGCAAAATGCGGCTGGCGGAAAATATAATACTTTGTAAAGCCCCAGTGCAGAATGCGCAGGCTTTCTTTAACAATCGCCACCAACGGAACGGCGACGATCATGCCTAGTATGCCGCCGGCGTGGCCGCCGACGTAAATCGCAATAATCACGGCGACGGGATGCAATTCCACGCTCTTGGAGACCACGATGGGCTGCACGATCACGTCGTCAATGATTTTGACGATGGCGAATGCCAATAGCACGGAAGGCACGCCCGAGAAATTGCCAGAATCCATAATCGAAATCGCGATCGCAGGAATACCGCCCACCACCGGTCCGAGGTATGGAATCAAATTCGCCATGCCAGCGAGAATGCCGATAAAAACGGCGTAACGCAAATCCAAAATCGTGAGCGCGATCATCACCATCGCGCCGACGATAGCCGCGTCCAGCAGCACGCCGCGAATATAGCGCCCGAGCTGCCGGCTGGCCTTGTGAAAAAGGCTCAGCGACATTTCAAAGTAGCGGTTCGGAATATTCTGCACGATGGCTTTTTCAAGCGCACGCGCATCGTTCAAAATAAAAAAGACCAGGAAGGGAATGATGATCGTCGCCCCGAAAGCGGAGAATATCTCAGTCATACTCGCCAGGCCGGTTCCCAAGAACGACTGCAGCAATTGTGCCGCGGCCGTGATGGTGAGATCGATCAAGCGCGATTGCATCGTACCCGGGAACGCTGCTTTCAGCTTCTCCTGCATTTGTGCAAGCAGCAGGTCCGGCTGATCGAGGCGGACCTGGCTCAGAATCACATCCAATTCATCCGCCATTTGCTCGCGTACCATCATCACGCCCGTGCCGATGACGGCAATGAACCCCAATAGCACGATCAGGATGCCCCAGCCGCGGCTGATGCCGCGATTTTCCAAGCCATTAACCAGCGGCTCGAGCAGATAAGCGAGAAAGATGGAAATCACCACCGGCGTGATCAGATCACTGAGCAAATAGAAAGCAAGGATGGTGAGGGCGAGAATGAGAATGGCAACAAGGACGCGGCCAAGAGGTATGATTTGGCGGTCGGGAATTTGCAGCGAGAAGTCGCGCGATGACAATTGCATGGCTGTGGCAGTAACTTGCTTTCAACTTTTCCTGATATGACCATCTTGGTCCCATCGTACGTCGATCGCGGAAGCGGCGCTCACCGCCGATGAGATTCCTAATCATGCAAGCATACTGGAACATAAACAAGAATTCGCTGTTAAACAAAGCTTTTTTCGATAAAAATGTAACCCTCCTCACGACTTGCGATCGCGGCCAGACCGGAAAGGGCTGGGGTAAACTTTGAAATTCGATTTGCAATTGGCATTCGATACATTTAGATTCTTTGATCATACGAGGCGTGTTTTGATCATTCACACTGCGCCAGTCAAGTCCTACCAAGCCAGGCCGAGGTACACTCGTGCTAGCCATTCAAGTCCGTGACGATGACCGCCATAGCCTTCAATTGGCGGATTTCCCCGATCCCGTTTACCGTCGTCATGAAGTGCTTTTGCGAGTGCATGCCACTGCGGTCAATCGCGTGGACATATTGCAACGGCGCGGGCTGTATCCGCCGCCGCCGGGCGAATCTCCAATTCTAGGGATGGAAGCTGCCGGAGAAATTGTTGCACTGGGAAAACACGTCACCGGTTGGAAGGTCGGCGATCGCGTGTTTTGTTTGCTGGGCGGCGGCGGCTACGCCGAGCTGGTAACGGTGCATCCCGAGATGCTGCTGCGCCTCCCGTCGGGTTGGAGTTTCACCCAGGCAGCTGCGATTCCCGAGGTGTTTTATTCGGCGTTCTTGAACTTGTTTCTGGAAGCGAAGCTGAAGTCGCGTGAGATCGTCCTGGTGCACGCCGGCGCGAGCGGCGTCGGCACCGCGGCCATACAGCTCGCACGGCAAGCGGGCGCATTGGTGATCGTGACGGCGGGTACGGATGAGAAAATTCAGCAGTGCGTGATGCTGGGGGCAAATCACGGCGTCAATTACCGTAAAGATGATTTTGTCGAGCGCGTGGGTAAAATCACGAATCAAGCCGGAGTACACGTCATTCTTGATTGCATCGGAGCTGCTTATCTGGAGAGGAATCTCTCGCTGTTACAAACACAAGGCAGGCTGGTGTTAATCGGCTTAATGGGTGGTGCGAAAGCGGAAATGGATTTGGCGTTGCTGTTACGCAAGCGCCTGCGCGTGATAGGTTCGGTTTTACGCAGCCGCGGCCTGCAAGAAAAAATCAAGCTCACCCAGCTCTTTCGCGAAAAGGTGATGCCGCAGTTTGAGAATGGCAGCTTGCAGCCGGTGATCGACAGGGCTTTTCCACTGGCCGAAGCGGAAGCGGCGCACGAATGTCTTAGGGCGAATCTGAACGTGGGCAAAGTCGTCCTGGAAGTGGGGTGAGGCGCGTTTGACCAGGACAAGCTTTGCAGATCCGGCTAAAGCCGGCAAACTCACCGCTCTTCGATCGGCACGTACTCGGCATTTGTAGGTCCGGTGTAAACGGCCTCCGGGCGGAACAGGCGATTGTCACGCAATTGTTCCAGCACGTGCGCCGTCCAGCCGGCGATGCGGCTCACTGCAAAAATCGGAGTAAACAGATCGGGTTCTACCCCGATGTAATAGTACACCGAGGCCGAGAAGAAATCGACATTCGGGTAAATGCCCTTGCTGCTTACTTCACGCTCCATCACGCGCTCCATCTCTCTCGACATCTTGAACCATTTAAGATTGCCGGTAATCTCCGCCAATTGCTGTGAATACCGGCTCAAAATGCGCGCGCGCGGATCATAGGTTTTGTAAACGCGATGGCCGAAACCCATGACCTTGCCTTTGTTCCGGAGCCGCTGCAACACCGCCGCCTCTACTTTTTCCACCTCGCCAATTTCCAAAAAGTTCGTCATCACTTCGGTATTGGCCCCGCCGTGCAACGGGCCCTTTAAGCTGCCCACTGCGGCCGTGATCGCGGAATACATATCGGTGAGCGAAGAAATACATACCCGTGCAGTGAAGGTGGAGGCATTGAAGCTGTGGTCGGCATGCAGAATCAGACAGACGTCGAAAATCTTTGCCGCGGTCGCATCTGGCAGCTTGCCCGAGACTTGATGCAGAAAATGGTCGGCATGATTCAAATCCGGTCGCGGCTTAACCGGCTGCTGGCCTTTGCGCAGGCGTTGCAGGGTTCCCACAATCGCCGGGAAAGCGGCAATCAAATGCTCGGCGCGTTCAGTATTCTTGGCGAGCGAATTGTCACCGGGATGCTCGTCGAACAGGCCCAGGGCGGAAACCGCGGTACGCAACACATCCATGGGGTTAGCAGTGGGCGGAAAAGTCTGCATCAATTTGATGACGTCGGCGGGCAGCTCGCGTTGCGCCTGCAGACGGTTTTTGAAATCGTCGAGTTCCTGGCGCTTCGGCAAATGGCCATGTAAAAGGAAAAAAGCGGTCTCCTCGAAAGTCGAATGTTCCGCCATTTCTTCGATCGGAATGCCGCGATAGGTCAGAATGCCCTTGTGCCCATCGATGGAACAAATCGCGCTCGGCCCGGCAATTACACCCTCGAGGCCGGGATGATACTGTACCTTGTTGCCGGCGGCATCGATGATTTCAACGACTTTCTCGGCCATCCATCTTCTCCTTACCCTAAGAAATTCATCGCGAAATATTGGCGATTTATGGCGCCGTGTGCAAGGCAAAAAGTAAATTCGCCGCGCCTTGCGATTTCCCAGCTTCGATTGCTTGGTAAAATAGAAAAAAAATGTGCGAAAAGCAAGGTTAAGAACTGGAGCCCGCGGCGCAAAAATGCTGCAGTATCTCTTTGCCAAGACACTGAAACGAAATTCGCCGGTCGGCACGATTTTGGTCGTTTGCAGATTTGCGCTCATCTTGAGCGCAAGATTGACCAGCAGAATGATATGCCATGCTAAAGCACAGCACTCCGAGCCAAATCGCTAGACTCGTAGGCCGGGCAATTATTCACCATGGGTGGGCACGGCGCCCGGCGCCCGCTCAAAGACGATTTTGCCGCCGACAATCGTCATCACGTTGCGCACGTGAAACAGATTGTTTTCAGGTACGGTCATAGGATCTCCGTTCAGCACCGTAAAGTCCGCGAGCTTGCCTGGTGCGATCGAGCCTTTTTCATTTTCTTCGAATGCCGCGTATGCGCCCCAGATGGTGAGAGAACGCAACGCTTCCTCCCGCGTCATTCTCAATTCGGTATGCCAATTCGCGCCTGCAAATCCCGTGGTGTCTTTGCGCACAACCGCCGCGTAGAACTCGAGCATGGGGTCGCCTTCCTCCACGGGCGCATCCGACCCGCCGGGGATGATGCAGCCCGAATCAATCAGCGTACGCCAAGCATATGCGCCGAGCAAGCGCTCCGGCCCCAGGCGGCGCGACGCAAAATGTAGATCACCGATAGCGTGGCTGGGTTGCATTGAGGGAATCACGCCCAGATTCTTGAAACGCGGCACATCGTCGGGGTGAAGCACTTGCGCGTGCTCGATACGGTGGCGCGGCTCGGGCATCTTGCGCTGCGCGGCCGGTACCTCTTTTTGTGCCTGCTCGTAAAAATTGAGCACCTTATGGTTCGCCGCGTCGCCGATGGCATGAATCGCCATTTGAATACCATTCCTGGTAGCAGCCCGTATCACCGGATAGATTTCCTCATCTTTGAAAAGAAAAAGGCCGTTGGTCTCGGCATCGGCATATTTATCCAACAAAGCCGCGCCTCGTGAGCCCAGCGCGCCATCTGCACTGATTTTGATGCACCGAATGGTAAGATGGTTATTATAGAGTCCGATTTGTGGCCCCTGTTGCAGAAAAGTATCAACCTCCGTACCCGGGCCACGCACCATACTGTAGAGACGAATTTGCAACTGGTCTCGACCGTATAGCTCTTTCCAGAGATTGATGGTGTTCCAGCCCGACCCTGCGTCATGAACCGTGGTCCAACCGTAGGCCAGCGCCACTTCGTTGGCCTTGAGCGCGTATTTCTCCTGCCACGCGCCCGTGCCGCTGGGGATTTTTCGTGTAACCAGGCTCATCGCCCGGTCCACCAGCAAACCATTCGGCTCGCCCTGCCGGTCTCTGAGAATCTCGCCGCCCTGCGGGCTCGGCGTTGCAGCTATGATGCCTGCGATTTCCAGTGCTTTGGAATTAACCACCGCCATGTGGCCGTCGGCGCGGTTCAAATACACCGGACGATCGGGGACCACGGCGTCGAGCTCGTGGCGCGTGGGAAATCCCTTCACGGGCCAGTCTTCTTCCATCCAGCCTCGGCCGGTGATCCAATCGTCCGCCGGGCGGGCTGCTGCCCAGTCCTGAAGCCGTGCTTGGAACTCTTGTAGCGAGGTACAGCCATCCAGATTCAAGTCGTACGCACGCCTGCCCACGCCTTGGAAATGATAGTGGCTGTCGATCAAGCCCGGCACCACAGTTTTGCCGTTGAGATCAATGACCCGCGTGGCCGGCCCGATCCATGCCCCTATCTCGTCATTCGTTCCGACCTGGACAATGCGATCGCCTCGCACGGCAACTGCTTGCACGATGGAAAAGTCAGCATCGACGGTGTAGATTGTGCCACGGCGCAGTACGAGGTCGGCAGATTCTCTTGCGGAATGGCAGGCGGTGAACGCGACACCCATGAGCAACAACAATACTCCCGGCATCATTGGAATGAGCTTCATCCTTCCTCCTCGTTAGTGCTCGTTCATTTCAAGCAACGACCGCCCGGGCATTGTAAACGCGCCCTGGAGATGAGCATCATTACGGTCAAATAATGATTGAAGAAAAAATGAAAATCACAAGAGAGTTTTTTCAATACGGGACAGTACAAAGAGTTCTTCGCTGCGCGCCGAACGGCAGAGCGTAACCACAATTGGGTTTGAGCGCATGTCACCCGGGAAATTCCTTTGCATCTGGAAGGGAAAAGTGTATATTTATGCGCTATGATCGAGCCCCCAGACCTCTATACGGAATGCCGGAACTCTGGAAACCGTTTGATGATCAGCATATTGCCGGCTTCTTGATCGCCCGAACCCGCTTACCATTATTGCCTCCATTTCGTGCATGCGGAAATCCGATCATCAGAAATTTGCGACTGAGCTTCAGCGTAAGATTCGCGGCGAAGTCTTGTTCGACCAGGTTTCGCGCTACCTCTACAGCACCGATGCCAGTCTTTATCAAATCGACCCCATCGGCGTGGTGTTGCCGCGCAACCGGGAGGAGGTGGTACAATGCCTGCGCACCGCTGCAAAATACGGGGTCGCGATATTGCCTCGCGGCGGCGGTACGAGTCTCGCGGGACAAACCGTCGGACGGGCGCTGGTGTTGGACTGTTCGAAATACATGAACGCGCTCCTGGAAGTGAATGCCGAAGCACGCTGGGTACGCGTGCAACCGGGTATCGTGCGTGATGAGCTCAACGCTAAAATCAAACCCACCGGCTTGCATTTCACGCCCGACGTCGCGACCTCGAGCCGTGCCACGGTGGGCGGCATGATCGCGAACAATTCCGCAGGCACGCATTCAATTGTTTACGGCAAAACCGTGGATCAAGTCATTTCCCTCCGTGCGATTTTAGCAGATGGAAATGAAGTCGAATTCAAGGAGCTGACGCCGGCGGAATACGAACAGAAGTGCGCGCAAGACGATCTCGAGGGCAGCATTTATCGCGAAACGCGGCGGTTGGTGGAGCATAACGCCGAGGAAATCCGCTTGCGTTTCCCGAAAGTCATGCGCCGTGCGGGCGGCTATAATCTCGATCTTTTGCTCGGTGAAAAAAACTGGAATCTCGCCAAAATTGTTGCCGGCAGTGAAGGTACGCTCGCGTTCGTGATTGAAGCCAAAGTGCGCATCGAGCCTTTACCCAAAGCCACCGGCGTGCTGGTCGCGCATTTTCATGATCTTTTTGACGCACTCCGCGCCGTCCTACCTGTCCTTCCCCACCGGCCAGCCGCCGTCGAATTGCTCGACAGACCGATTTTGCACATGGCCGCGCAGAATTTGGCGCTACGCCCGCATTGCACGTTTGTGGAAGGCGATCCTGCGGGCGTTTTGTTGATTGAATTCTTTGGGGAAACGTCCGCGGAAATCGCCGAACGCGTGGTGCGACTCGAGGAAGAAATGCGATCGCAACACAAGGCGTATGTCTGCACTCGCGCGCTGACCGCAGAGGAACAAGCACGTGTGTGGTACGTGCGCAAAGCCGGTTTGGGCTTGCTCATGGGCATGAAGGGTGAGCTTAAGCCGGTAGAGTTCATCGAGGACGCGGCGGTGCCCGTGGAGGTCATGCCGCAGTATCTGCGTGAGGTGGCTGATCTGATTCAGCGGCATAACCGCGAGGTGACGATGTACGCGCACGCCAGTGTCGGCCTGGTGCACGTGCGTACAAGGCTCAATCTCAAGCAAGAGGAGGATGTCAAAATCATGCGCCGCATTTCCGAGGCAACGTTGGATTTGGTGCTGAAATACGGCGGCATGATGAGCGGCGAGCACGGCGACGGATTGGTGCGCAGCTATCTTAATCCGAAATTCTTCGGGCCAAGCTTGTATCAAACTTTTCGCGAGCTCAAGCGCGTGTTTGACCCGCAGGGCCTCATGAATCCGGGCAAAATCGTGGACGCCCAGAGCATTGAGGAGAATTTGCGCATCGGGCCCCATTATCGCACGCGGCACCTGCACACGCATTTTCACTACGACGAGGATGGCGGCTTCGATCGCGCCGTGGAAATGTGTACCGGCGTGGGCGAATGCCGCAAGACACTGGGCGGCACCATGTGCCCGTCTTACATGGTTACGCGCGATGAAGAGCATTCGACTCGCGGCCGGGCCAATGCCTTACGCGCCGCTCTGACCGGCAAAATTTCTTTGCAGCAATTCACCAATCCGCGGCTTTATGAGGTATTTGATCTGTGTCTCGCCTGTAAGGCGTGCAAGGCAGAATGCCCGTCCAATGTGGATATGGCAAAACTGAAATATGAATTTCTGCAACATTATTTCGACGAACACGGCGCACCGCTTACCACTCTGCTGTTTTCACGGCCGGATGTGCTCGGCAAATTAGCGTCACCGCTTGCCAGAGCCGTGAACGCCCTGCTGCGCAGCAAAACCATGCGTGCCGCTCTCCACGGTTTGTTCGGCATCGACTATCGACGCATTCTGCCGCTGTACGCAACCGAGAGTTTCGCCCATTGGTTCGATCGACATCAAAAGAACAATGGCAATCATAGCGAACGGCCGGCCGTGGTCCTGTTCAATGACACGTTTTTAACCTACCACGAGCCTGCTATCGGCACTGCTGCCGTACGCGTACTGGAGGCCTTGGGCTATCGTGTAGTCTTGGCGAATGCCGGGTGTTGTGGTCGCGCCCAGATTTCCAATGGTCTGCTTCGTGCTGCCCGACCACGCGCCGAAGCCATCGTCGAGCATCTCGCCAAATTCGTTGACGCAGGCATCCCCATCGTCGGTTGCGAGCCGAGCTGTGTGTCGGCGGTGAAGGAAGACTATCCTGATTTCGTCCGCGAGGTGCAAACGGCTAAACGTGTTGCTGGAAATTTCTTCCTAATAGAGGAATTCGTGTTGCGCGAGCAGCATCAACAGAAATTCAACCAGGCTTTTCAACCGCAGCCGCGCAACGTTCTTTATCACGGCCATTGCCATCTCAAGGCATTGTTCGGCACGGCTTCGTCCAAAGCAGCGCTCACACAAGCGGCAGGATGCACCGTGACTGAGGTCGACTCCGGCTGTTGCGGCATGGCCGGGGCGTTCGGCTACGAGAAAAAGCATTACGATATCTCCATGAAAATCGGAGAACGGCGGCTCTTCCCGGCGGTACAGGCTTTGCCCGAGGATCATCACATCGTCGCCAATGGTTTCAGTTGCCGGCATCAAATCGAACACGCCACCGGCCGCAAAGCAAGGCATGCGATTGAGCTGCTGGCGGACGCGCTAAAATGATAGGTCGTCCAGTCAAAGTGCAATGCTTTGCAGAAAGGATAAAGTTTTCTTACGCATTGCGTTCCAAGCTTGCGACGAATCAAGGGTGGAGCGTAAGGTGTAAATCATTGTTTAGGAGGAAACTTTTGACGCACTTGGATAGACACATGCTGGCGAGGGGAGTATTGCGACACGTTCTCAGAAGCTGCTTGTTGGCCGAATCTTTGTTCGCAATTATTCTCGCACCGGCCTTCGCGCAGCCTACGCGCGCGCTGTGGGGGTATGAGCCGGAGCCGGCCTCCTCTCCCCAGGAAGCGATTGCGACATTGCAAGAGCTCGGGGCCAATGCTGTATTCATGAACAACGTCACGCCGCAATTGCTGCAGGCGCTGCGCGCTGCCAATATCAAAGTCTTCACGTCGATGAATGTCTTCGGCGATAACTCGGCCTGGGCGCGGTATCCGCAGTTGCGCCCCGTCACGAGCAACGGCAATCTATTGGCAGCAAAGCCAGGTAACGGCATTTGTCCGACGCAGCGCTGGTACTGGCCGCGCATATTGCGGTCGCTGCAACAAAAAATGGACCAAGGCTACGACGGCGTGTGGCTCGATTTTATCCGCTTCAGCGGCCATTGGGAAGAGGCCAAACCGCAGCTCGCTCACACCTGCTTTTGCGACTCGACCCTCGCCGATTTCAGTCGCTTCACCGGCGTTGTGATTCCCGACGATCTCGAGGTGCGCGAAAAGACGGCAAATGGAGAAGAAACCAGTACCGATGCGACGCCACATGCTTCCAACGCCGTCAAGGCCGCATGGATTTTGTCTCATCATCGCCGTGAATGGCGCAATTACCTGACCAGCGTTATCGCGAACTTTGCAGCCAGAGCGAAGGCGCAAATGGCCGCCAAACCTCAACTCGTGCTCGGCGCTTTTGTCGTGCCCTGGCAACGCGAGGAATTCGGCCAGGCGATGCTTGATTATTTCGGCCAGGATTACCGTAAATTGTGCGAGCACATTGACATTTTCTCGCCCATGCTGTATCATGAGTTGTGCAACCGCGACACGGATTGGGTCGCTCGATTTGTGGATTACACCGCCGCCGAAACCCGAAAGCCGGTGCTGCCTATCGTCCAATGCGATTTCGGTCAGGAACATCGCGTCACGGATGACGAATTCGCCGGCGCGATTTTGAATGCGCTCGATGCGCCGTCCCAAGGGGTGATCATTTTCAATTACAAAGCCCTCGTCGAGGCAAGACAAATGCGTATTCTTACTTCGGCGTGGCAATGAGGCAAAACGCGAATGAGGAACACGTTACAGCTTACACGTTACACGTTACACGTTACACGTAAAGGTGTAACGTGAAAGTGTAACGTGCAAAATACCAATACTTGCTGTCATTGGCAAAGGAGGTGGATGTATCATGCGCTTTTTCAGTTTGGTTCTTGTGATGACTGGCAGCCTGCTTTTCAACTTTTCGCCGTGCCAACAAGCCGCACAGCGCGGGGACCGCTCCGCCGATCCCGAAGGTTCCGCCCAAACACGGGAAATTCTAGTGAAATTCAGAAGCGGCGTGCCGGAAGATTCTATCAGCACGCTGGCTGCAGCGGAAGGTTTGCAACACGTACAGGACTTGAGAGGCATCGGCGTGCGCGTGTATCGCGTACCGGCGGGCAGCAACGCGCAGGAGGTGATCAAGAAACTGCAAGCCGATCCCAGAGTTGAATACGCCGAGCCCAATCTCGAGTATAAAATTCCGGAAAAACAAAATTGATGAGATTTTCTATCGCTGTTCGTGTCCATTGAACGCGAGGGCCGGTAAGAGCCGCCGTTTATCATCCCCAAACTTTAACCGAAAGGACGCAACATGAGAAAGTGGTGGAGCTTGATGGCGTTATTGCTGCTCGCCATGGTATTCAGCGCGCAGTCGCCACAAAAAGAGGAGAAGCCATTGTTCGTGCCAGGCGAAGTCGTAGTTAAACTGAAACCCTCCGCTGCGGGCGCCGCGCAGGCGATGGCACAGGGCATGAATCTGCAAATGACGCATGCTTCACCATCAGGCGAAGTCGTGGTCTTAAAAGACAATACCGGCAAGGACGTGCAGCAGCTCGTCGAGTCGTTGAAGGCCGACGCCAACGTCGAATACGCTGAGCCGAACTATTTATATTACGCACTGGGCACGCCCAATGATCCGCGCTTCAATCAACTGTGGGGCATGAACAATACCGGCCAAACCGGCGGAACGGCCGATGCCGATATCGACGCACCCGAAGCGTGGGACGTCACCACCGGCGATCCTTCTGTGGTCGTGGGAGTGATCGATACCGGTGTGGATTACAAACATCCAGATCTCGCCGCAAATATGTGGACGAATCCCGGTGAAGACGCCTGGACCGATCCCAACAATCCCAACACTGGCAACGGCATTGACGATGACGGCAACGGTTACGTCGATGATTGGCGCGGCTGGGATTTCGTCAACAACGACAATGACCCGTTTGATGACAACGGCCACGGTACGCACGTCTCGGGCACGATTGGCGCGGTGGGCAACGATGGCGTCGGCGTCGCGGGCGTGAATTGGACGGTCAAGATCATGCCGCTGAAGTTCTTGAGCGCGAGCGGCTCGGGCTCGTTGGCTGCTGCCGTCGACGCGATTAATTACGCCAATCATTTTGGCGCAAATCTCACCAGCAACAGTTGGGGCGGCGGCGGCCGTTCGCAGGCATTGGAAGACGCGATCGAAGCCGCGAATAATGCAGGTTCTTTGTTCGTCGCAGCGGCAGGAAACAACGGCACGGACAACGACGCGACCGCGAATTATCCCTCCAACTACGACGTGCCCAACGTGCTGGCAGTGGCGGCGATCGATCACAAGGGCGATTTGGCGAATTTCGGCTCCGGCGGCGGGGGCGGCGTGTGCGGGTGCGTCGGCGAGACGTTGCCCTCGCCGGGCTCGAATTTTGGCGCGACCACCGTAGATTTGGCCGCGCCCGGCAAAGACATTTTGAGCACCACGCCGAACAACAACTATTCCTCCTTCTCCGGAACCTCGATGGCGACGCCGCACGTTTCCGGCGTGGCGGCGTTGACGTTGGCAAAATTCGGCAATTTGACGGTCACCCAGCTCAAGCAACGATTGATGAGCTCCGTTGAAGTTCGCCCGGGTTTGCAGGGAAAGATGGTGACGGGCGGCGTGATCAACGCCTTCAAGGCCGTAAGCGCGCCTTTGGCATCACCATGAAGTGCTGAAGCTGTCTTGAGGAACCATGGAGGGTTTCTGAGTGATCCCCTCCATGGTGCTTTTGTATCTAACTTTGGCTGCCCTCCTGTTTCACCATGAAAATCGAAGAACGGTTCATTCGACAAGCAATCGCACTCGCCGGGCAGGCGCGTGCGCGAGGGAACCATCCCTTCGGGGCTTTGCTGGCTCTAGATGGCCAGGTGCTGCTCACCGCCGAAAACACCGTGAACACCGAAGCCAATCCCACTGGCCACGCTGAAACCAACCTCGTTTTGCAGGCCGTCCGTGCGCTTGCGCCGGAGCAAATCAAAAACGCGACGCTCTATACCAGTTGCGAGCCATGCGCCATGTGCACCGGGGCGATGTATTGGGCGGGCATTCGAAAGGTCGTGTTTGCGCTCTCCTGCCAGGAGCTGGCAAAGCTCGCGGGCAACGATTTTCTCATACCCTGCCGCGAGCTCCTGGTTCGAGCCCGGGATCCAGTCGAGGTGGCCGGGCCGTTCTTGAGTGAGGAAGCCCTGGAGGTACAGCTAGATTTTTGGAATTCGCGATGAAAAATTCCCGAGTGCGTTGAGAGAAATATGCTCATGGCGGTGTCCTTGTATGAGATCGATGTTCTTAGGCGCTGAGCAAAATAAACTCAGAATAAATCTGAAAGTTCATATTCAATAAGTCTCCCGCGGATTGAAGAATCCACGGATAGAGCCATCTTCCGTGGGATTCTTGGAACGAGTTGCATACTGCCCGTTTCGCCGGAAGCGTAGTGAGAATTCATTATCGCCCGCATCCGCGGCATGGCGAAGAGGTGGAAGTTTTTTTGTCGTACAAATGCAGTGCAGAA
>JBOHQX010000329.1:0-17972 GCA_050732395.1 bacterium | reverse complement strand
CCATACATAGAATCCATTCATGATTTTCCCCTTGTTCTCAAAATATAGCGGTTGTTCTCGTCCAGGAGATCTCCCGAACTGGCATCTGAAAGTTTCTTGACAGGATTAACAAGATTCACAAGATGAGAATCGATCTTGTAAATCTTGTCGAAAAAGAATCGGCCATGCAGCGGCTTCTATTTTCGGCTTGGCTGAAAACTGGGGTAGTGCCTTAATAGTAAAATCTGTGCAAAAAGATTTCTGGATTGCTAGTCTTGTGGAACTTCGTGACCTTTGTATGTTTATGTTGTTCTGTTCCTTTATCCATAGATTTTTATTGCGATCACTTTATATACAGCAATTTCCCTAGATCGAGAACGAGCTCGCCATTGAGACTGAGTCGATAAAAATAAAGCCCTGAGCTCACCGGCTGTGCCTTCTCGCCGGTTGGGTCCCAGTGGATTGATTTCTCACCTATGCTAGTGAAAGACTGCCGTATGGCTTTCACGGTTTGACCCTGAGTATCGGCAATGCTCAATTCGACCACACCAGGAACGCCAAGCTCGAATCGAATCTGCGTTGCACTATTGAAAGGATTGGGATAATTGCCGATCAGGCGCAACGCCTGCGGCGCAGTGACTGACCTTGCTGATCTCTCGCGCACGCCGCTGACGACGCCACTTTTCTCTTTTATCAGGATGATCTGATTGATATCCACGGCGCCAATTTCCTCGATGAATCCACTTGGCCACTTGACGGTCAGTCGTTCTACGTTCTCAGCATTACTCAAACCAAAATGCAGTGGCTGGATGTTTTGTGCAAGAAATTGCGCCCCGTGATGATATTTCTTATAGGACTTGCCATTTGCCCAAACTTCCACGACCGCTCCAAACGCATCGCGATTTGAAACCGTGCCTGCTAGTTTCACTTTGAGCCAGTTGCCATGCGGCATAGGGTTTTCGTACAAGGAAGGAGCTGCGAAGAAATTGGATATGAGCAGATCTGGGTCGCCGTCCTCATCATAATCGAACACCGCCAAGCCGCGCGCCACGATGCTGTCGGCAAGTCCAACCTCATGTGAAATTCTTTCAAAATGAAGAGTATCAGAATCTGATGCATTGCGAAAAAGCACGTTGGCAAAGTCGGGCTGAAGGTTGCCAGTCACCACAAATAAATCATCATCGCCGTCGTTTTCCAGATCAAAAAACTCCGTGCCCCATCCCCATCCTGCCATCGAGACACCTGCCTCATTCGACCCGTTGACGAAGTAATTCTGGCCGGTGTTGAGGAAGAGCGGATTGGTTTCTTTGTCAAACTCAGGCACTGAAACATTTGTAAGGTAAATATCGAAATACCCATTTGCATCACAGTCTGCAATTGCCAGGCCCATGCCGTGAAAATTGTTTTCTAATCCAAACGCAACCGTTCTTTCTTGAAAGGTCTTGTCGCCGTTGTTCAGATAAAGATGGCTGGCGCCGAAGTCATTCGCCACATAAAGATCCAGTTTATCGTCATTATTGGCATCAATTGCGACTGTCGTCCAGGTCTGGCCTTTGTCAGCCAATCCGCTGGCTTCTGAAACATTCAGGAACACGCCGTCACCAACATTCTCATACATCCGGTTCCTTTTATCTCGAGAATAGCTGGTATAATCTTCCCATATACTAACATACAGATCTAAGTCGCCGTCCAGATCATAATCGAACCAAAGCGCGCTGGAACTCAACTGAGTTTCACCGCCGGCCACACCGGCCCCTTGAGTCACGTCGGTAAAGGTGCCATCTCCATTGTTGTGAAAGAGTTGGTTTGGCCCAAAGTGCGTCAAAAAAATGTCCGGCCAGCCATCGTTATCGTAATCGCCCCATGCAGCACCCATTTTATAGCCCATATAGCTGAAACCAGTATTGGAGTCTCGTCCTGCTAAGCCCGCTCCGGTGGTGACGTTGGAAAAAGTGCCGTCGCCTTTGTTGGCGAACAGCCGGTTCCAGGTTCTTGGGTCATTCGCATCATAGGAATCTTGGACGACAAAGTATATATCCAAGTCGCCATCACGATCGTAATCGGCTAAAGCCACTCCGTTTGTGCGAGCCACCAAAGCAAGGCCAGTGGATTGCGTGCGTAGGATGAAGTTCTGAGCAAAATCAGGGCCAGGCATGGCGAGCGTGAAGAGCATTGCCGCCAACCATCCACGCTGATAAGAGTGCGAACCAAGGCAGTCGTTGGCAAAATTCGAATCGTGCATTGTGAACTTCGTGATTAAAAAGAATTGCTTTAATGCTACAAAAAACAGGGCGGCTGGCAAGACCCTGTTTTACCATGCCGGCCGCCCTATGATGATTCAAATAACGTAAAGCGCAAAACGTAATCCGTGGAGATCGACGCATTACGGATTACGAATCAATTTTTACGTTTTACTTGATCAGTAGCATGCGCTTTTGCAGAATGAAATCACCGGCTTCCAGGCGATAGAAATAGACGCCCGAGGTCAGCTTCTGCGCATCGAATTGAACGGCATGAGTGCCCTCATTCAAACGGCTATTGAGAAGGATGGCCACTCTTTGGCCCAACAAGTTATACACCGTCAGCTTCACTTGGGAAGGTTTACCCACGGTAAAGTTGATGGTTGTCATTGGATTGAATGGATTCGGGTAGTTCTGCGCCAGGGTGTAGCCTTCCGGCAGTTCTCCTCGTTCGGCAATGCCGGTGGGGACAAAAGCAATCATCTGCAGATAGTCCACTGTGACCCCACCACTTGGCGAAGAGAGGGTAATGGTATGGTTACCTTGGCTCATCGTGAATTGATCGGTAAAGACATCCGACGTGTCTGCGAAGACGATACTTGGTACCGCCACTACGCCATCAACTGCAAGCTGTCCCTGGGCCGAACCGGAAGCAGCGTAAAATATCCGAGCCATGTATCGTCCGCTGTACGGGGCATTCACACTGAAGGAAAAGCTTCCGCCTGCGCCTAGCGCAACTGCTCTAAATCCGCTGGGTGTCCATGCTGCGCCTACAGCTCCCTCGGACACTCCTTCGTAAACGGCATTCAGTGGTGTTAAGTCGATAGTGGTTCCTCCCACGACAAAACTGACCCGACTGAAATCCTGGTTACCCCAGGAGTTCTGAATACGAAGAGTATTTGTGCCCGCGGGGAGATTCATCGCGTCGGCGCCTTCGACCATATTGGCTTGAGTAAAGGTATAGTCTTGGAAGTTTGGAGTGAGCAGATTTCCATTGTCCGCATGCCACATTATTTCGCCAAAACCAGTATTATTACGGACCCTGGTACCATTGATCAAGAATACTTGACCCCTGGTGTCGTTGGTGCTGCGGGTGTTGACAATCATGGTGGCGAGTCCAGCGGTTGGCACATTGAAGGTCCATTCTATAGATCCGCCGCTCATGTGGAGGTAAAGAACGCCTTGAGCCGTAACCAGAGTGGTTTCACTCCCGGGTGTGGCGGCCTCCGCCTCCTGGCTCCTGATGATTTGGAGTTGAGGCGCGGAAGCAATATCCTCAATCGCTTGAACGTATGCCGCCTTGTTGGTTTCGAAATTCTGCTTGGCGGTGGGATACCAGTTGAGATCGCCCAACGGCAAACCATCCGTGCCGGCCGTCTGGAGCTGCGTGTTGGAATAAGTGAAATTCTCCTGCAATGGCCAGACGCTGTTCACGAAGCTCTGTTCGTCCCTGCCGAGATCCCAGAAATACCTGGTAGCAGGCACGACGGGGGGACTCATATAAAGCTGCGTGATATGCTGCGTCATGTTGTTGAAGATGGCGTCGGTGATATACGTGGTTAGATTCGGGTTGACATTGAGGTTGTTCTGAATGACCAGGTTATCCCATGCATCGAACCAGCCTTGTGTGGTATCATTGATGAATGGTTGGGGCCGGATTGGGGGAACTTGACTGGCGTCGAAAGCATCAAAACGCGAGTCACGCCAGTGAGCGTTGTTGGCCAGAACGATCTGGCGATCAAAGTTGGTGCCAAACCGTGCCGGCAATGCGCCGATGCCGAAGAAACCGGTGAAAGGATCGACCCGATTGGGGTCGGAGTACTGCGCTTCGCTCTCACCATGCCAGAAATAGTTCACGAACAAGTTGTTGGTGACGTAGCACTCTTTCCATAAAGCGCCCGCCTGGAAGGAACGGCCGATATTCACCAGCGTGTTGTGGTTGAATCTCAGATAGTTGACGGGATTGGCTTCAGACTGAAACGGTGTAAATCCGATGTTGAAAAACGTGTTGTTCTCGATCACCACGGAATCCGCGCCGACTTCGAACCTGACGCCAAGGCCTTCCCAGATTTGTGTAGGGCCGAAGATGTTGCGGAACTTGCAGTTCGTAATATAGAAGTCATTGTTCGGGCCGTCCGGTCCGAGATGGTGCCAGTCGTTGCGGTCAAAAATGACGTTGTCGAACGTGTACGTTTTGCTGTCACCCAGAAGTTTGATCGGTTCATAGGTCGAAAGCACGCCCTGGTCGGTTTGTCCCATAAGCCAGACGTTCTTCACCGTTAAGTCGTCCAAGCTCCGGAACATCGTGCCATCTGGGGCGCTGCCATCCGGGCGTGCGACTCTTTGGATGATCGCGGGACCGAAGTCGGTTTGTCCCGGCGCAGCTTCCGTCTCACCAACGATTCGCAGGGGAAAGTTGGAATTCTCGATCACATCCGTGATCCAATAGAAACCGCCTCGCTTCAGCACGTATACCCGGCCGGCGGGCCGGTTGGTGTCGTTGGCGATGGCGTCGCGGAGCGCGTTCACAACAGGCGTGTCGGAGCCGGGCGTCAGCTCCCACTCGACGACGAGCTCATCGCCTGCTTGTGCCAGCACCCGTTGCGCCGGCCAAAGACTGACTCCGACAATGAGAGTCAAAAACATCAGACCGTACTTCAGTTTCATCATGAGCCTCCAATCGCGTGTGAATGGTTAGGTTTGTTGGTTAGTGATGCATGAGCGTTCGTTTAGAACCTGTATCTGAAACCCAAATCCATGGTGAAGCCGTAGTACTCGATATAGGACGGATTGAAAGTCGATCCTCCGCGGTAGTTCTCGTCGGCCCGGTTGTTCAGGTTGCTGAAATTGGCAAAGATCTCTATGGCGTTGGCCAGTCTCTGCTTGACGGCGACGTCGAAACGGGCATAGTCGTCTGAGAAGGTGTCGAAAAGAGGATTCGTGGGATCGATATACGTGCTGATGTCGGTCTGATACAAGAAGGAGAACCGGGTGGAGAATCCCTTATAATCGTAGCCCAGCGTGAGGTTCGCGATATGAGAGGGTTGATCCAACATACGGCCGATGCGCGTGGAATCCGTTCTCAGGATTTGCCAGTATGTGCGCGGCCGCTGCGTGCGAATGGAGTCGCTATTGGTCAGGAAGTATCCCTGGTATTCCGTCTCGGACTTGATGTAGGTGTAATTTGCGCTCAACACGATTCCTTTGAGGACGGAAGGCAGATACCAGAAATTCGTTTGCCAGTCGAGCTCGAACCCTTTGTAGGTAGCATCAAAGGGGTTGTTGATGTTCGTCCTAAGCGTAGGAGCGACGTCTCGATACCATGAGGTCGGGACGTTCAAACCCGGAGGGAGGCTAGAGGTCAAAAACAACGGATTTACATTGAAATTCACCGGGATAATCAGATCATCTATGGATTTATAGAAGCCGGCGACGGTGAACAGACCGATTTTGTTCTCGTAGACCGAAACCGCGGCGTCGTAATTCGCTGACTGCGCGGGCTTCAGCAGGCCATTGGCAGCGTTGATGTTGGAGCGGAAGCCGTCGATCGTGGTGATCGGTGTATATTGAATGTAATCCGGACGCGACAGCGTTTCGGTGTAGGCCAGGCGGATTTTCACCCACTCGGCCGGTTTCGCTTGCAGATGCACCATCGGCAGCCAGAAGGAATTTTCACGCGTGTTAGTCAGACGCTCGAAGTCTGCAGGGGCCTGGTCTCTCCAGGCGGTGACGATCTCACGGTAGCGCTGGCCATTGTACTGAGAATAGTCGTTTTCATAGCGGATGCCGGGAATCAGCGTAATATACTGGCCCAGGTTGAGCTCGGCCATGACGTATCCGGCCTGGTAGCGTTCCTCACCGTCGTAGTCGCGTCCTAAAGTGCCGATCGAACTGATGCGGTACTCCGAGGCGTCCTCGCCATACACGCCCAAGGTGCTCTGCAGTGCACTCGTCAACGACAGCATTTGGCTTTCGTTGGCCACGAATCCGAGATCGAAGGGCCCGCCGGTTGCGTCAATCAGAAAATCGTTGCGCTTGTAGTCATCCAGCACCAAACCGATCGGCAAAATTCCCAGATTCCCGATCACCGCTTCGAGACCCCAACCGGGAAGCTGTGCGGCAATTTGGTCGAAGGGGTCATTCAGGTTCCCCGCGCCGCTGCCGTACTGCATGCCCTGGCGCCCTCTGCGAAATTCATCGTTCCTGCGGTCCAGCCAGCTCAGCTTGCCGCCGGTCTTGAGATAGCCGTCGATCCAGCCGCCGAGCCGGAACGGCATCTGCAGGTTCAATTGCCCCGTCGTTACGTTTTCTTCGCGATTCGTCGCGGTTACTCTGATTTCCTGCAGCGCCGTCAGCGAATCAACCCTGATCATCGACTGCAGCTCGCTGGGGTGGGTATTTTCATTAGGCAAGCCCGTGAAGACATTGCCCTCCTGCCCGAAGCGCCAGAAGTAATCTTCCGGGTTCTCTGCGCGCGAAGCGGTGAGCGCCAGCCCGGCGTCATAACGGAGCCAATCGAAATTCTGCTCGACGCTGAGGGCGCCGGTGAAGATCGAGGTATTGCCGGTATGGCGCTCCAGGTCATAATAATGGCGATTGACATTGGCATTGATGTCGTTGATACGATACAGCCCGTCGGAATGCAGCCGATTGTAGAAGCCATTCATGCTGACTTTACCTACCGGTATGCGATAATCCAGCACGAGACTTCCTCCCATGCGCCTGCGCTGCACCGTTTCTTCCCTCAAGCCCACACTCGAGACGACAATAATCGGCTCACCCGTCAGAGTGCTCGTTGACCGCCGGTATTCGGCCGAGAATTTGTCGGCACTGCGGTCATAATGGTCGGCGTTTAAGCTGGCAATGACTCCAAGCCGGTCACTCAAGAAACGGTTGCTCACATTGGCATTAAAATTATAATTGCCGTAATAGTCCTGGAGGCGATTGTATCCTCCCTGGGCCGTGACGTCAAACGCCCATCTCTTCGGGGCTTCCTTCAGTCTCAGATCCACACTGCCGCCGATGGCGTCGGCATCCATGTCAGGCGTAATCGCTTTCTTCACCTCGATGCCGTCGAGCATGTTTGATGATATGAGCGACAAATCCACGCTGCGGTCGTTCCCATCCGTGGAGGGCACGCGCACGCCATTGACAGTAACGGTGTTATATTTTGGAGAGAGACCACGAATGGAGACCTTAGTGGCTTCACCGCCAGAACGCTTGATGGCAACGCCGGGCAGGCGACCGATGGATTCAGCAGCGTTCACGTCCGGCAGCTCTTTAATACGGGCTTCCGAAACGATATTGGTGACGGTATTGGATCTGAACTGCTGGTTTATCGCCTCCATTTGTCCTTCCGCCTGGGCGGTAACGGTTACAACTTCCCCCTCGATCACTTGAAAATCCAATTTCACTTCAACGCGCGAAGTTTGGCCATCCGTTACCGTAATAGCGACAGTCTTTTTCCGGTAGCCGATGTAGCTCACCGCCAGTCTATGGTTTCCCGCCGGAGCCTGCAGAATGACGAATTTACCCTTCAGGTCGGTGGCGGCACCATAACTCGTTCCTTCAATCAGCACATTTGCCCCGGGCAGGGCTTCATTGTGTTGGCTATCGAGAACGTACCCTTCGATCTTTCCCTTCCCCTGAGCGGCAACATCAGAGAAAGCAGGCAATAGGGCCAGTGGTCCCAGCAGCAGAAATGCTCGCAGGCGAATTCCGCACATTTTTCTATCTCCCAATAAAGTTCGGCAAGATTCTCATTGCACGTAGAGCGGGCATTGAAGCGCTTACAGCGGCGATGCACTCGTTACTTCAGTTTGGTCGTCTGCAGTATCAAGCATGCACAATCGGTCAGTCGCTGGCTTCGGCGCTTGCGGGCGCAGGCCGTTTTTTCGTTCGACTTGCAAGTGTCAATCCCAACGCGGGACACGCAGTTCAGAAAAAGACGATATTGATTGACTTGGGGAAGGTAAATCGACGTGGTGAAAAAGAGTTTCAGGCCAGAATGCAACAGGCGACGAATGAAGCCTGCCTTCGCGCTGTAGATGAGATATGGCAGGTCTCGCGCAATCTTCGTGACGCCGGTATAAAGCAACCTGCGCAGCAGTTGAAAACGGCATCTGAGAGCACCTAGCAGTCAGGTTATTCCAAGGCCGTGGCCTCGCGGTGAGAAGCCGGGGAACGATAGTTTTTACAATGAATTCTCAAGGAGAGTGCCTATTATAAGGAAAGACTATTTATCACTTTAATAATTGTGAACATTATTAGTTCGATAATCCCTTATTACAGTTTACGAAATCGGTTTCGGAATCAGTCGAACCTCAATGTATTAGGAGAATAACGAAGTTGCTGCACCAAGGATGGTAGTGTTACAGAATTTGATCACTGAGGTATACAAAATATAATCTAATGATGTTCAAAAGTCAACACGATATGAAACTTCTCTGTGTCGCCTCACGAAACCGATTTCGCCATTGGACTGATTCTTCTCGTAATCGTTTTATCGCGGTTGACAAAATCCGTACGAGAATAGTCTTGAATTTACTCAAAATGTTCTCTATTTTTCTGCCTCAAATCAGTTGGATCTGTTTCTACTAAAGGCTGACCTGAATCACATAGAATTAATAAATCACGCTCAACCGGAAAGACGAATGATCCTCGAAATCGGTTTCGGACAATGACTGCCTCATACTCGTTGAGCCTAGGCAGCCCACAAGGACCTCTTTTCGTCGCGATAGAGTACTTTGCAACCACTAAGCACAACAAAATATTACCACGCAACTCACCCACAATGAGAACTCAACAATGAGCGCCGCCAAAACCATAAAAGATATTGCAAAACTGGCAAATGTCTCTCAATCCACAGTTTCGAAAGCCTTGAATGATCGACCTGATATCGGCCTTGAAACAAAAGAGCACATACTCAAAATCGTGGAGCAGCACAATTTTCTCCCCAATGCTTCCGGAAAAGCGCTGAAGAGCAAGGTGACCGAGAATATCGGGGTGATCTTTCGCAGGGATGACAATCCCTTGTCCAGCAATCCTTTCTATTCCCGCGTCCTGGAAGGCATCGAAGCGGAATTGGCCTTCAATGACTATAATCTCGTGCTGCATTTGGTGCCTGAGCACAAAATACCCGTTCTTCCCAAAATGGTCCGGGAAAGACACGTGGATGGCGTGGTGCTCGTGGGCATCAAACATGAAGCGTTTGTGAGACAATTGCAGCATGCCCATGTACCCGTGATATTGATTGATCCCAAAGCCGACATCGCGAACTGCCCGCAAGTGCGCATCGACAATGAAAATGGCGCTTTTTTGGCAACGCAGCATCTCATTCAGTGCGGCCACGAAAGGATTGGGTTTATCTCCGGCGAGCTTTCCCGGTTGAGCTTCAAGCAACGCCTGGACGGATACGCCAAAGCTCTGAAGTATCATAACCTCGCGGTCGAAGAAGATCTCATCAAGGCCGGCGGCCTGGAAGAAGGCTATCAGTTAACCAAAGCCCTCTTACAAATGTCCCCCCGTCCGACCGCAGTTTTTGCAGCGAACGACATCAATGCGATTTATGGCTATAAGGCCATCAACGAATTCGGCCTCAGAATTCCCGACGATATCAGCGTGGTCGGCTTCGATGATATTGATTTGTCCAAGATGGCGATCCCGCCTCTGACCACGGTGCGCGTTTACAAGGAAGAGTTGGGATCGGTTGCGGTGCGCAATCTCCGGCAGATCCTCCATGAAGAACCAACCTACTGCGCGACTACCATCATTCCGGTAAGACTGATAAAAAGAGAATCCGTGAGAAATATCAAAAGATCGGAAAGCTCTCCATGAAAAACTCCATCACAGGCCTCGTGCTCGGTTTTGTCCTTGGGGTTGGACCCATCACGCTTGCGCAAGACAATCGGATCAGATACAACAATCAGAATTTGTTTCTGAGCGGTGCCAATTTAGCATGGCTCAATTTTGCAGGAGACCTCGGCCCGGGTCCCACCGATTTTGATTCCTTTGCAGACGTGCTTCTGCAAATGCACGATCACGGCGGAAATGCGCTGCGATGGTGGCTCCATACGAATGGCTCCGTCACTCCGGAATTCGACAATGGCGGATTCGTGATCGGACCAGGAGTCGATGCGATCACGGATTTGAGACAAGCTTTGGATCTCGCCTGGGAGCGGGAGGTAGGAGTCAAACTCTGTTTATGGTCCTTTGATATGCTGCGTTCCTCCAATAATGCCACCGTGCTGAACCGTAATCTGCTGCTGCTCACCGACACCACTTACACCCGGGCGTACCTCAACAATTCGCTCATTCCCATGGTGAATGCGCTGCGAGCCCATCCCGCCATCATCGCCTGGGAAATTTTCAACGAGCCGGAAGGCATGAGCAATGAGCTTGGCTGGAGTGAAACCAGGCACGTGCCGATGGCTAATATTCAGAGATTCATCAATCTCTGTGCCGGCGCCATCCACCGGGCAGATCCCTCCGCCCAGGTCACCAGCGGCGCCTGGAGCTTTTTGGCGCTTACCGACGTGCCGACCACAACGCTGGGGAAAGCCGGCACCGAGCTTTCCCAACTGAGCGCCACCGAGAAGGAAAGAATTGCAACGCAATTTCAACGGAAATACAGGTCCTCACTTCCAACCCATGAGATATTGCTTTATCTGCAACGCCTAGGCAGTGTAGCAAACTACAATTATTACTCCGACAGCCGCTCGATTGGCGCCGGCGGCGACGCAGACGGAACACTTGATTTTTATTCCGTACACTACTACAGCGGGATCGTTCCTTCGAACCCGGTTTCGATCTCGCCGTTTCACCATCCCAAGAGTTACTGGCGGCTGGATAAACCGCTGGTGGTGGCGGAATTCGCCATGCAAAACACGCTCGGCGTCTTGAAAGAAAGCCTGTTTGATACGTTATACCAGCAGGGATATGCCGGCGCCCTGGCCTGGTCATGGACCGACGTGAATTTTTCCCGACGCGAGGACATGCTCGCGGCCATGCAAGACATGTGGGACCATCATCGCCAGGACGTCGACGTTGCCGGTATTGGCGGAGACTGGCCGCTGGTGGCCATCACCCGCCCGGTGAGCGACGCCGAGTTTCCGAACGGCGCAGAAATTACCATCGAGGCCGAGGCCTCGGACCCTGACGGTGCCATCGTCCTGGTCGAGTTTTTCGCTTCTGACACCACAAAGATCGGAGAAGCCAGCTCGGCGCCCTACCGGATAACATGGAGAAACATTCCTCCGAACCTTTACACGCTGCGGGCAGCAGCGACTGATGACCAGGGGCATGTACGGTTTTCCAACCGGATCCCCGTCAAGGTTGGCACGCCGCAAATGACCAGACTCGAAGCGGAGCGTGCGGCCCGCACTGGTACGCCAGCCATTTTCAATGATCCGACAGCCAGCAATCGCGCCTGCTTGAGAATGCAGCAGACCGGCACGATTACGTGGCAACTTGCCGGCGTCGCGGCGGCGGGAACTTACGAGATCACGTTTGGTTACCGGCTGCCGTACGACACGCCGAAGACTCAATTCATAAACGTCAACGGCGTGCGCGCAGCGGAGCTGGTATTCGACGGCAATTTGAATGTATGGCTGGAAAAAAAGCTGAGCGTCAATTTGGCGCAAGGCAACAATACCATTCAAGTGGAGTTGTCCTGGGGCTGGATGGATATCGATTACCTCGGCGTTCCCAGCACGATTCTCACCTCGGTTGCAGATCCATTCGATCTGCCCTTTCGTTTCTCTTTGCAGCAAAACTATCCCAATCCTTTTAATCCAGCGACGACGATCACCTATTCACTGGCAAAGCCTGAGCACGTGAAGCTGGCAGTTTATGACATTCAAGGCCGGCAAGTTCAGGTACTGATTGACGAAAAACAGAATGCCGGCCCCTATTCCATTTCATTCGATGGCAGGAAACTCGCCAGCGGGATGTACTTATACCGCTTGAGCGCTGGCTCTTTTGTCGACGAGCAACGGATGCTATTGTTGAAATAAGATCACAGCCTTCACGTTCGCGCACGTGCATCCAGGAATCGAGGAAAAATCGGCGATTTCAGTCTAAAAGCATCTTCCAACGGATAGAAACAACCCAACGGATTTTTATCTGTTGGGTTGTTTCTATCCGTTGGAGACAAAAACCCTCCGTGTTGCCCGTAATCGTTTGGCCATCCGCAGAATGTCTTCCAAATAAACTGTCACTCAGGAGGAGCCTTTTTGAGCATAACCTCGTGCCTTACGCTTAAAAAGTTTCCTCCTGAATGACGGAAAGTGTTAGTAGGCGAACAAGCTCCCAGTCGGGAGAAATCCGCTGAATGGCTAGACCGATTCTTCACAATTGCAATGCACGTTGAATGCCCAATTCCAGGCCCCGCAACTCAGCCAGACCTCGCATTCTTCCCACCAACGAATAGCCGGGGTAGATTCCTTGCCGGTGCTGATCGGCTAGCATGAGATGGCCGTGATCCGGGCGCATCGGCATGCGCGCATCCTTTCTGCCTTCGGCCCGGCGCCGTTTCTGCTCAATGAGCAGCGCTTTTAGGACGCCATACATATCCACGTCGCCCTCCAGGTGATTGTCTTCGAGAAAGTCACCCTCGGCTTTTCGAGCGACGTTGCGCAGATGAATAAAATGGATTCTGCCGGCAAAACTCTCAGCCATGTGCACGAGATCGTTTTGGCTGCTGGCGCCCAAGGAGCCGGTGCAAAAGGTCAAGCCATTCGCACGCGCGTCGACAGTCTGCAAGATTTTTTCGATATCCTTTTTGTCACTGACGACTCTCGGCAAGCCCAGCAATGGCCATGGCGGGTCATCCGGATGAAGCGCCAGCGCAACGCCGGATTCTTCGGCAACCGGCGTGATCTCCCTTAGGAAGGTGCACAGGCTTTCCCGCAGCTCGTTGGTGCCGATTGCTTCGTATTCATGCACCGCCGCACGCAACTCTTCAAAAGTATAGGTTTCACCCGAGCCTGGAAATCCCAGCATGATCGCTTGTACCAGGCGCCGTCTTTGATCGTCGTTTAGACGCTCAAAGTATCGTCTGGCCTCATGGAGCTGTGCTGCACTGTAATCCTTTTCCGCCGTCGCGCGTTGGAGTATGAAAACATCAAAAGCCGCGAACGCCCTGCTTTCAAATTTCGTGGTGATCGAGCCATCGTGGAAGACAACCTCGAGATCAGTGCGTGACCAATCGAGCACGGGCATGAAGTTGTAGCACACCGTATCGATGCCACATTGCCCGAGATGGCGCAAGGTGTTTTTGAAATTGTCCAAGTAGCGCCGGTAATTGCCATTGCGTTTTTTTATCTCTTCGTGAACCGGAACGCTTTCGGCGACGGGCCAGGTCAGACCCTCGGCGGCAATGGTTTGTTTCCTGCTCATGATTTCCTCGACCGGCCATGCTGCACCGGCGGGAATATGATGCAGCGCCGTCACGATGCCGGTCGCGCCGGTCTGTTTGATTTCTTTGAGAGAGATGGGATCTTTTGGACCGAACCATCTCCAGGTCTGTTCTAAAGCCATGACTACACCCCCCCAAATGCGCTGAACCCACCATCGATAGGGATGATCGTACCGGTAACAAACTTCGAAGCATCACTCGCAAGCCAAAGCACGGCTCCGATCAGCTCTTCTGGTTTTCCAAATCTTCCAAAAGGCGTCATGTTTATGATCGCTTTACCTCTTTCGGTGGGTGACCCATCGGCGTTGGTCAAGAGGGCTCTATTTTGTTCAGTTAAAAAAAAACCCGGGGCAATGGCGTTGACTCTTATGCCGCTCCCGAATTTTTGCGCCAGTTCTACCGCCAACCATCGCGTAAAATTATCCACCGCAGCTTTGGCTGCTGAGTATCCCACCACACGGGTGAGGGCTCTTTGCGAGGCCATCGAAGAAACATTTATGATCGAGCCGTATTTTTGTGCAGCCATGGATTTGCCGAAGATCAACGTGGCCAAAACGGTGCCGTTCAGATTCAAGTTGGTTACTTCACGAAAGTGCTCCAGTTGCAAATCAAAAATGTTCTGATCCACTCCAATGGTGGCGCCAGGCATGTTGCCGCCAGCGGCATTGATGAGAATGTCAATGCGTTGGTATTTTTCCAACACTCGGCTGTTGGCATTTTGAAGATTCTGCTCATCAAGAACATCACACCGCAATCCCATGACTTCATCGCCGGTCTTGCCAAGAGCCGCAACTTTTTGTTGAAGATTTTGTTCATTGCGCCCCAGCAATACCACTTTTGCGCCGGCATGCACCAACCCTTTGGCCATTGCACTACCTAAAATCCCACCGCCGCCTGTGATGATGGCGACTTTGTTCTCAAGATTGAAAAGTGTCTGCAAATACTTCATTCGAATTTCCTTATTTGAGCAATACGATCTTCCTCGCGGGCATTCAATTTTAAACAAAAATAAGATGAAACAAAAACAAAAATACCGCTGCTGACAATAGAAAAGGCAGCCAAATACTCAGATGAACATCCGCCAGAGCCGTGCTCAGCAAATCTGCGATACCAGAGGCTTGCAACACCTTGCCAAAAATCCCTCCGGCTCCAGTAATCAAAATGATCGAAGCGGCACTGCTCTGGGTCTGATAGTTTCTGCAGGTCGCGCAACATGAATGTTGCGCCACGAGGTTTGCTCCCGTGACTCAACATTTATGTTGAGAAGAAATTCCGCGCAACATGAATGTTGCGCCACGAGGTTTGCTCCGCGACTCAACATTTATGTTGAGAAGAAATTCCGCGCAACATGAATGTTGCGCCACGAGGTTTGCTCCCGTGACTCAACATTTATTTGAGAAGAAATTTCGCGCAACATGAATGTTGCGCCACGAGGTTTGCTCTCGTGACTCAACATTTATTTGAGAAGAAATTTCGCGCAACATGAATGTTGCGCTACGGGGGTTGTCATTTATAGACTTCATCTTCGCCAGAATATTCAAACCAATCAAAAAACGTCGTATTTTCACTGGGCTTGCCGAGCGAGGTTGCGTACAAGGCGTACAAGCAGCCCACAAATCCGCCTGCAACTCGGGTGCTCAGGAAACGCGCGTCAACGTTGTATTGCAGCAAAAGCCATTGATCAGGATCGACTCCAAACGAAAACGAATACGTATCGCCGCGCGCCGCAATTTTGAAGTACAGCAGCTTTGTCTTTTGTTCGTCAGAAAGCGTCTGCGCAGCCAGCAGTTCCATGTGCTGATCACCCGACTTGTAAAGCTGAATCGTTTCGGCGTTACCGTCCAGCGATTTGCACATGAAGTAGAAGTGCTTCTCATTCTGAAAGATCACTACGCCGGCTTTCTCATTTTCCACTTTCGGCGAAAACTCAATTGCAATACGGACAGAGCCCTGCACATGTTGCTGGCGATGCCCGAGAAAACTCGGATTCGAATTTCCAGCACACGTCTCCGGCCGCAATCGCACGGACAAAAACCCTTCGCGGCCTTTCAGATCGTACCATTTCTCATGCGGTGTCCTCAAAGACACCCAATGATGGTGCAAAGCTTCTGTGGCAAATTCATCTCTGAATTGAAAGTTCCCATGATGTGGAATCGCCAACGCTTCGGGAGTGGGTTTGAGCGGGAACGGATAATGATATTGCACTTCTTCATGACCTGGATTGATGACCGGCCAGCCGTCCTGCCATTGCACCGGCGCTAAAAAGGCTTCTCGGCCGGTGTTGTAGTAATTTTCCTCATATGGCGGATATGGCCGGCATCCTAGAAATACGGCCCACCAATCGCCGCGTTCGGTCTCGACGAAATCCGCATGGCCGGTGGAAGTAATCGCATTTTTTCTCTTCGGGTTCAAGTGTCTTTGCGTGAGGATGGGATTGCGTTCAAATGGAGTATATGGCCCTGCGACGTTTTTGCTTCTGAAAACGACTTCGGAATGCTGGTCGGCTGTCCCGCCCTCGGCAGCGATCAAGTAATAGTAGCCGTCTTTTCGAAAAATGTGCGGTGCTTCGATCCATACCGGTTTCTTGTTCAGATCGGTTCCGCCGTTTACGAGTATTCGTTCTTCGCCAGTCACTTTGAGAGCCGCAAGGTCGAACGCATACATCCGCAAAGTGCGGTGACCATCGTAGAGTGGCTTATCGTCCGGAGGAATGCTGTTGTAGATGATATAGGCTTTGCCGTTGTCATCAAAAAACATGGAAGGGTCGATGCCGTTGATCTCTGGTATCCACGTGGGATTTGACCAGGGCCCTTCGGCATTTTTGGAAGTCACCACGAAGTTGCCGCCCTTGTCAACCAAAGTACAGGTCACATAAAACAGACCGGCGCAATATCTGATTACCGGCGCAAAGATGCCGCGCGAAACGCCGAGCCCGTCCAAATCCAATTGCTCGGGCCTGTCCATGACGTGGCCGATCTGCTTCCAGTTTGCCAAATCCTTGCTGTGAAAAATCGGGATACCGGGGAAATATGAAAATGAAGAGGTCACCAGATAATAATCGCTGCCGACTCGGCAAATGCTGGGGTCAGGATAGAAACCAGCCAGGATGGGATTGGTGAACATCTCGCTATTCTGGCCCACTGCAAGGGGTCCGTAACCATAAAAGGCAAAAGCGCACGCAAAGACGCAGAGTCGCAAAGGAGCGTAAAGAGAGCCTTTGCGTAATCTTCGCGACTCTGCGTCCTTGCATGAGATTTTTGGGTTAGCTGGTAAGGGTTTCATTTCTTTCCTTGGCTCAGATCTCTAACGTGTTCTGCTATCTCTACAAAAGGCGCAATCCAAATAGCTGTTTCATTTTGCTTGAGAAAATGCAAAAGCTTCCGGTGTTCACGCAACGATATATTGAGAGCATGCTCGCCCCCGACGCCGTGGAAAAGGAAAACGATCAAGGCATTACTTTCCATCGCCTGCTTTACCAAATCAATAAGCTCTTCAGCCGATTGCCCATTGATGACATAAGCACCGACATTATACAAATCGATTTCGCTGATTCCTGGCATATCTTCCGTCACGCCCCGTGCCGCGACAAAGTCCCCTCTTATTTTATCCACGTACGAGGAATCACCGATCCTGGTATCACCGCAGGGGTATGCAAACGATCTTTTCGTTTTGCCGTCAATGGCTTCGAGCAGGGTATTGGCCATTTTTATTTCATCCAGCAATCGTCGCATCGAATAATTTCCCAGGTCATAATCGGGCTGCACCCATTCTCTGCCGGGCAGTTTTCCCGTGCACGGATGAAACAAGGTGTGATTACCCAGCTCATGCCCTTTATCTGCAGCAGACTTCCATTCCGACATGCGTTCTCTAAATGCAGGAAAATATCCGGATAAGTAGAATGTGCCTTTTAAGCCCAAGGAATCCAGGGCCGGAATCACATAATCCAGGTGCACATTTAAAGCATCATCATAGGTGAGACTCACCGCGCATTGTTTGCCATGCCAGGCCCCGTTGTCTTGGGCATGGAGTGTCAACCCGAAAACTGAAAGCAGCATAACCATGGTCATTCTGCATGCCGTCGCGATGAAGACGCGAGAAAGGATCGAAGCCTTGCTTTGCATGATATCCTACCCTGGATTTTCAGACGAGCTACAACCCAAAAATTAACCGCAAGGATGCAAATAAATCTTGTTAATCCTGGCAAAAAACTTATGGATTTTCTATTCTAGTGCACTGTTACCTTAATTTTTATAGCCCCGACCTATTGAGGTCGCAGTCGAAACCAATGAATTCACGGGGTGCAACAATATCCCACAAGCGGGCGGAGCGAGAACAAC
>JBOHQX010000328.1:0-6271 GCA_050732395.1 bacterium | reverse complement strand
GAAGCAGATTGAACGGATAGTGATTCTGCAAAACAAGTTTTAGAAATCCGCTTTATCCGTTCAATCCGCTTACAAGAAACAGGAGCTGAATAGTTACGTTTGGGCAACAAATTTCGGCAAAACCTAGAAGGTTTTTGGGCAAGATGATTTATTAGAACACGTCAAGATCGCGCCCGGAAACCACTTTGCCGTCATAATGCTGCCGAATCTCATTCTCCAATTCCGCATCTGTGGTGCCCCAAAACAATTGGTGATAAAGCAGCAGCAGCCCCGGTTTGACTTGATTTGCAACCTCCGCCAACTGCCGCGAGGAGGTGTGAGAATTGGAATGATACTTTTGCCACACCGGTGGGCGCTTGGCGAAGCCGGCGGTGGAATACACTTCATGAATGAGCACGTCGCAGCCTCTGGCGCTTTCAATCAAAGCCGGACTCGGCGTGCAATCGCCGGAAATGACGATTGTGCGCCCCGGTGTTTCAAACCGATAACCGAACGCCTGTTTCCACGAGCCATGAGGTACCGGGAAAGCGCTCACCGTGACATTCTGATCTCGATAAATCACCCCGGGGTTGATTTCGTGGACGACGACTTCATATCCCGTTTCATTTGCAGGCTCCAGGCCATGGAGGCGTATATCGACGTCCTCACGATAAGCTTTCAGAATATATTCCGTCATTGCCTTGATGCCCGAGGGACCGTAGACGACAAGCGGGGCTTCTCTTTCCAGTACCCAGGGCGTAAAAATCAGATCAGGATAGCCGGCCGTGTGATCGGAATGCAGATGTGTCGCAAAAGCGGTTTTGAGATTTTTGACTTCCAAACCTTTGACCCCCTTACGGGCTGCAGCGGCCGCGCGCCGTACCACACCTGGCCCGAAATCGATAAGATAGGGTACGTCATTTACGACGATGGCCACGGCCGGGCCGGAGCGCTCGGGATCGGCATTCGGCGTTCCCGTGCCAAGCAGTACAATTTGCGTTGCTGCTGGTTGCGCTGATGAAGGCGCAACCAGCAGCGCAATGATCGCACATGCAATCATCGCCAACCACGCGACCCGAGGTTGCAACAATTTACCCATCGTCAATCCGCAAACGCACTTTTGTCAACGCCGGGCAAAACGCGCAGCGCATTTTTGTAATAGACTTTCTTCAAAATCTCATCCGGCAAATCCAGGCCATACATTTTCCAGAACGCATGGCGCTTGCGATAGTAGTCAAAATACTCGTCGGCAGTTTCTAAAACGCGAAAGTAGACGTAATACTCCGCCGGCGCCCAAATGTCTTTGCCCATCATGATGCGATCCTGATACTTGATGAACCACTCGCGTGCGAAACGCGGCTGGCGGCCGATTTCCGCAAGCACCGCGCCGAGCTCGGTGTACATGTTCGGATATTTGTCCATGAGCGAACCCAGGCGCGCCAGATCACCGCCCAGCCAGCCCAGGTGCGCGTTGATGAAAACCGTCTTGGGGTGTTTGGCAAATACATGGTGCTGTTCGCCCATGACTTGTTCCCAGGGTGGAAATATGTCCGGCGGCCGCGCGCGGTCGGGGAATTGTTTGAGCTCGAGCCAGCGTTCATTGAAGCGATCGATGGTATCGAAGAAGGACCTGGGCTCGCCGGTGTGAATCAAAACCGGAATTCCGAGCTCGGCGCATTTCGCCCAAACCGGATCGAATCGCTCATCGTCCGTGGGAATGCGCTGCCCATTCTTGTCTTTTAAAGTCAGGCCGAGGTTTTTGAAGATTTTCAAGCCGCGCGCACCATTCTCGTAATCCTGCTGCAAACGCGTGGCGGCTTTGAGGCCGTAATCCGGATCATCGACAACATCGAAGCTCAAATTGCAAAAGATCACGAAGCGATCGGGATAACGTCCCGACATATTTTGTACGACTCGTTCGAGCGTTGCTCCGGTGCCGCCGCTCAGGTTGACCATCACGCGCAGATTCAATTTGTCCATTTCTTGCACCAGCGTATCTACGGCCCCGGGCGACAGGCGTTGCGATTGATGATTGTGCACGTCGATGAACGGAAATTTCGCACGCGTGATCACGTGCTGTGGAACGATCAGCGTCGATTTGGGCTCGTATTCTTCGATCGTCATCGTTTGCGCCCGCAAAACGAAAGGCAGGAAAAGCAAGGCCATGACGGCGAAAACGTTTCGCAAGACTCGAGTGGCTCCAGACATGATTGCTCCCTCTCGCGCCGGCGGCCAGCGCATGTTGGTTACCAGCGCCTCAATGGACTTGTTGCAGCAAGAGGCGCGGTTCATAAATCTTTCCAGCTTTGATGACCAGCGCAATTTTCTGCGTATTTTGGATAGTGTCAAGCGGATTCTCGCCTAGCACGACCAAATCCGCGTGTTTGCCGGGCGCAACTGTGCCGATTTCATTTTCGCGGCCGAGAGCGACTGCCGCGTTGCTGGTGGCCATCCGCAACACCTCTTTTGACGGAATACCCGCCTCGGCGCACAACTGCATTTCTTCATGATAGCTCGCGCCGGGGATGATCCAGGGCGTGGGTGTATCTGTTCCAACTGTAAGCAGCACGCCGCGATCGTGCAGCAGCTTTGTAAACGCGAGCAGCTTTGGCCACTGCGCTTGGGCCGCCTGATATTGTGTCGTGTCCCATCCGGCCGTGAAGCTGCCCTTGGACCAGCCTCTGCGAAATACTTCAGGCGCCAGCTCGCTTTGCGGATGTTGCAGGTAGCGAGGATCGTTTCCCCAAAACTTGCTGTGCATGGCGATCAACGTGGGGTCGAGGGCAACGCGGTGACGCACCAGGGCGGCAATCATATCCTCCACGGCCGGCGCATGCAGATCGAGATGTGCCAGCCAATACACACGTCCAAACAAAGTTTGCTGATAGTCAGTGCGCTGCGACTCGGGCAGATATTCGGGCGACCAGGGAGCGACGTGGCAAAGCGCGTCAATCCCCATTACGGCAGCTTCCGTCCACGTCGTGCGCTGCGTGTGGCCGATAACGCGCAGGCCATGGGTGTGCGCTGCTGCAATAGCTGCTTGCACAAGATCCGGCGGCATGCTGGAATAAACTTTAATGAAATCCACGCCGGCCGCCGCTTGCCAAGCAATTTCGTCTCGAACTTGCTGCACGGTGGTGACGACGGCAAAGGGTTCGGGATCAAATGACGAGGCGTTGAGTATGCGGCCTGCCGTCAGAATTCTTGGGCCGGTGATTTCCTCGCGCGCGACGAGATCACGAAAAGTGAGAGCAGCTTCGGTCGGCGCCCCGGGATCGCGCACCGTGGTGATGCCAAAAGCCAACAATGTGCGCAGCATGGCAAGAGTAGCGGGGCGATCGTAGCGCGGCATGATGTTGCCCTCCACGTCCCATGGATGCAGTAACAAGTGCGCATGCATCTCGATGAAACCAGGAATGATATAATGCCGGCTCAAATCAATGACTTTTGCGTCCCGCTGCGGTTGGTATTGCAGGGCCGGCGCAATCAACTCGATACGTGTTCCACGAATCACCAGAGCCATGTCAGGCTTGATCTTTCCGGTTGTTACTTCGACCAGAGCAACGTGATTCAAAACGACGACTTGCCCTGAGTCTGCCGCGAGGTACGCCGTTGCGCCCAAGCTCGGAGAAATGCCCGTGCACAGAATGAATCCGAGGATCAATGGCAGAAGGTTTTCAGGAATGCGCATAACTTTACCTTTGCCATCGCGCCAGGGCGACACCCGCCAGGGTCGCTATAGTTCCGAAAGTTTGTAGCATGGAGACGCGTTCTCCGAGAAGAATCACACCGGCGATCAATCCCACGACCGGCACCAGATTCGAATACAACGAGGTGCGGGTCGAGCCGATTCTGCTCACGGCTAAATTCCAGATGAGTTGTGCGGCCGCGATTGAAAGCAATGCTGAGAACAACAAGCCACACCATCCCGTCACCTCGATTTGCTGCCAGTTTTGCTTTGCGAGTGCAGGCGCGCACCACAATAGTAATGGGATAGTGCCGAACGCCGTCGCATACGCCGTCACTTTGAGCGCCGATCCGGCTTTGATATAAGACTGCGCCATGATCGTGTAAGCAGCCCAAATGCTTGCCGCGGCCAGAGTGAGCAAATCACCGAATATGCTCGTAGGGGTTGCAACCGATTGTGGCTTGCCGGTGATGATGAAATAGAGCCCGGCAAAAGCCAGCAAAGCGCCTGCCATGGTCCGCCCGCGCAAGCGCTCATGTCCCAACAAGTGGCTGCCGCAGGCAATCAAAATGGGAGAGGAATTCAGAATCAACGCAGAATTTCCGGCCGTGGTGCGCGCAATACCTTCTATGAATAATATTTGATAAAGCGTGACCCCCAACAGGCCGAGCATGGAATATTGCCTCACTTCTTCTCGCGTGAGGCGCATATCGACTCCGCGCTGCCATGCCGCCAGCCAGAGTGCGCTCGCTGCCAAGATGAAACGCAAAGCATTGAAAGCGAGCGGCGTGAACTGCTGCAAGGCAGCTTTGACGATCGGAAAGTTTACGCCCCAAACCAATATCAAGAAAGCCAGCAGTATTTCAACACTCACTGCTCTTTCGCTGGCCGGAAAAGCTGATGGAGATATGATGGTGGCGGCAGGCGGGTGTATTTGCTCTGGAGAAGACGCCGTGCGCATATTGGATCCCTTAGTTCTCCAAATTACGTCCTTGCTGGCTACTTTGCATACGCCTCTGCGCCCAAGAAATGCAGCGAAACGTAATGTTGGTCGCCTACGACCCAGCTATCATGTCCTGGGCCGACGTGGAATAAATCGCCAGGTTTGAGTTCAATCAGCGATGCAAAATCGGGAGATACGCCTGCCACGGGCCGACGGCTTCCTGATATTGTTTGCACATGACGCGCGCGATTTGGGCGAGATGGCTGAGATCGTGAACGACCCACGTCGCCAGCAACTGGTGCAGCGTCACTGTGCCAAGCTCGGGATGAAGTCCGCGCCGTCCCAACTTTTCAGGTGTGATGTTCAACTGCACCAGCGCGCTGAGGCTTCTTTGTCGCCACTCGGCAAACAGGTCCAGTAATTCAAGCAGAGAACTGTTTTTGAATTTTTCCAACATGGCGAAGCGATCGAAAGGCTCGAATGCTTTGGATTCACCGTATTCGAGGATGATTTTCGCACGGGGAATCCAATCGGTTTCCTCACCGTGAATAAGATGGCCGACGACCGCGTGTGGACTCCAGCTCTCACCGCCTTCGTGGTTGTGAGTCCAATCTTCTGAAACGCCGCGCAGCAGCGCGTTCAAGGTTGCTGGTGTGCGTTGCAAGATTTCCAGCGCTTGCGCGAGCTGAAATTCCATTGGCATTTTCTTTGCGTCTCCGCATCTTTGCATGAGCCGTTTATTGGGTTGCGGCTTACCCGCATTGGGTTTTACTTGCTCTTGTTCGTTCCCGCAAGCGCAGCGCCGAGGCCGAGCGCAATGTAAGCCGTTCCGGCGAAATAACGCTGCCAGCGCTGAAATCGTAAATTACCTCTCATCCATTTTCCCGCCGTTCCGGCCAGTATGGCATAGAGGCTATCACTCAGAAAGGCCATCACCACGAAAATGCCGCCCAAGAACAGGATTTGCATCGCCACGCTGCCGCGGGCGGGATCGGAAAACTGTGGCAGAAAGGCGAAAAAGAACAACGCCGTTTTCGGATTCAGAAGGTTGACCAGCACGCCTTGACCAAAGATCCGCGAAAGCTTCTGCGGCTGGCTCGCGCCCACGCTCTGCTCTTCCTCACGCATGAGAAACTTACGAACCCCGAGAAAAATCAAGTAAGTCGCACCCAGATACTTGACGACACTGAAAGCCAGCGCCGAAGACATGAGCACCGCTGAAACGCCAAAGGCAGCAGCAGCAACATGCAAAAGCGTGCCGGTATTGATGCCCAAAGTGGAAACCACCCCGGCCGTGCGCCCTTGATCGATGCTGCGCGCGACAATGTAAAACACGGCCGGACCCGGGGTGAGCAGAAACACGAGAGTCGTGCCAATGAACAAGGCAAGCGTTGAGCCATCGAACATAAGATAAATCTCCTCGGCAAGAATTACTAAACCGTCCGTCGACCAGAAATGAGAGCCATGTTTTTAAGCTAAGAAAACTTTCGCAAAACTATTTTGGGCAAGATGATAAGGCGACTAGTGAACCGTTGCCTAAGAGCCTATCCGGAAACCTCATTCTGTCATGCAGAAGGCATCTTGGTAGATTCGGCACCTAGGCCTGAAATCGGCACTGTGCCCGAGTCAACCAAGATCCCTGCGGGATGACATTTCAGGGT
>JBOHQX010000327.1:0-5034 GCA_050732395.1 bacterium | reverse complement strand
TTTCGGACAAGCCGAAAACCGAAGCCCTTACGGGCAGCACGAGACCAAAAAAATCGCCAACGGATGGAAGAGCGACCAACGGATAGATCAAGTCCAACGGATAAAACCTCTGGTCTTTTCATCCGTTAGTCTTAATCTATCCGTTGGCGATAAAAAAAGTTAGAATTTTATTCTGAGTTTGAATGGCTAAGCGCCTGGAGATAAACAGAAAAAGCGTCGGGTGAGTTGAGCAATACAAAATACATCTCCGAATTTACGAGGCAGAGCCCTAAGGACTTCCCGCGCTTGCGATCGAACCCCAATGTAAATAGCCTGAGAAAGGCGAATGCCGTTGATGATGATGCGAGGGGCCATATGATGCCGCCCCTCACCATGAAGATCCTGCATTGCTGCTTTCGAATGGAGAGATAAATGTCCCGCAACGCCATCCTCGTCATTGGCAGCGCCAACATGGATCTGGTTGTTACCACGCAGCGTTTTCCCCAACCGGGCGAAACCGTGTTTGGCAACAAGTTTGGAGTGTATCCCGGCGGCAAAGGCGCCAATCAAGCCGTTGCGGCCGCAAAGCTCGGCGGCCACGTTCATTTTTTCGGCAAAATGGGAAACGACGAGTGGCGTGAAAGACTCAGCGCCAGCATGGAAAGCGATGGCGTGAATCTCGAGCATCTTTTGATCGATCCCGAGGCCTCCACCGGCATGGCACTCATCACGGTCGATCTCCTTGGTCAGAATGAAATCGTCGTCGTCCCCGGCAGCAATATGAATTTGACTCCCCTGGACGTTGACGGCAAACGCGAAATTTTTGGCCCCATGAAACTCGTGCTGATGCAGTTGGAGATTCCATGGGAGACCGTTCTCCAGTCGGCGCGAGCAGCAAGAGCGCATGGCGCCATCGTCATTCTCAATCCTGCGCCCGCCCGCGCCTTGCCGAAAGACTCCCTGGCTTTGATCGATTATCTCACACCGAATGAGAACGAGACGGAGGTGCTGACGGGCATCGCCGTCATCGATGAAACCTCCGCACGGCAAGCCGCGCAGAGGTTGCTCGCGCAAGGCGTAAGAAACGTGATCATCACCATGGGGGAAAAGGGCGCGCTGTTGGTGAATAACGCTGGAGCGGAGTTGTTTCCAACCAAAAAAGCGCAAGCCGTCGACACGACTGCCGCTGGCGATGCTTTCAATGGCGCGCTGGCCTTTGCACTCGCGAACGACAAACCTGTTGATGAAGCCATACGCTTTGCCAATTCCGTCGCGGCCTATTCGGTGACCAGGATGGGCGCGCAGAGCTCGATGCCGACGATACAGGAGCTGCACGCGTTCCTGTCTTGATGCTTTGTAGCCGCAACTAAAAGAGACTCACGCAGAGTCTCGCAAAGATTTGCAGAGACTTATTGCCCGGCAGGGTCGAACCGGAAGAGATTTCCAATGGAGCGGAACTGACATGCGAAGAGCTATCAATACGCTGCCTGTCCTCGGTTTCGTTGTTATTGCCTCATCCTGCGCAAACGCGCGCCTCCCTGGCAATCCCGTGTCCCTGAACGTGATGAGCTTCAATATTCGCTACGGCAACCCAGGCGATGGCGAGAATGCCTGGCCGCATCGCAAAGATCTGGTGGCGCATACGATTCAATTTCACCAGGCCGATCTCATCGGTTTGCAGGAAGCGCTCAAGAGTCAATTGGACGAGTTGTCGACTTTGCTGCCGGAGTACAAATGGCTGGGCCAGGGCCGCGATGACGGTGGGGAAAAGGGAGAATACTCCGCTATTCTGTACCGCAATGATCGGTTTGACCTGTTGCAGTCCGGCACTTTTTGGCTTTCAGCAACGCCCGAGCAACCCGGCAGCATCGGGTGGGACGCCGCCATCACCCGGATCGTCACGTGGGCGAAATTTGAGGACAAACGCAGCAACAAGGCGTTTTATCATTTTAATACTCATTTCGATCATGTTGGCGAACGCGCGCGCCTGGAAAGCGCAAAACTGCTCTTGGAGAGAATCCAGGGCCTGATACCATCCACCGGCGTAATCGTGACCGGTGATTTCAACGCAACCGATACTTCACTTGCTTATCAGGCTTTGGCCGGTGGACCATTGCGCAAGACGCCGACACAACAGGCGCTCTTGTTCGACACTCGCCAGGAAAGCAAGTTGCCTCATTATGGCCCCGCCTATACCTTCCATGGATTTGGCCGCGCGACGGAACGCACTCGAATCGATTATGTTTTTGTGAGCCGACAGTTCAAAGCCCTGCGACATGCCGCCATTGCTGAGCCTTGCGAAGAGAGATACGCGTCCGATCATTTACCGGTGATGGCAGAAATTGTCTTGGATTAAGCGCTCCCCGGTGGCCAATTTGTAATTTAAGCAGTAGAAGTTCATGCATGGCAAAAGAGCAAAAACCCAATCACACAAACAAAATGCTCTGAAAAATCATTTTGTCGACCATTATTTTGTCTTTTGCTTTCGTGCAGTTCCATTTCCGTAGCACCAACGTGTACAGGTACTGGAGGAATTTTATGATAACGAATCGTAGCATAAGAAAGCTCTGGCCGTGTTTGATTTGTTTTATCATGGGCTTGGGCGCAAGCTCAGTGATAGTCAAGATCACTTCTGCAGATCATCTTATTGCGCAGCAGAAAGAACCTCCTTTTCCAATGAGCTGGCGATTGGGGAGCAATCTCTACATGCAGACCGCTGCAGAGTATCGCGCTTGCTGCTTGCAGATTTACCAATGCGCGGCAATGCGCCTGGAGACCATGCTTCAAACCAATGCACACAACTATGCCAAGCCCGCGGTCGTGATGGACTTGGATGAAACGGTCTTTGACAACTCCGCATTCCAGAGTTTTCTGTACCGGAGCAAGCGGGAGTACACGGAAAGTGACTGGGAGGTATTTGAGCGAGACTTTTATGATGAGGTTGCTCTGGTTCCCGGGGCGAAAAGCTTTATCGAAAATGCGGAGAGTAAAGGCGTAACCGTTCGCTATATTTCCAACCGGCTGGAGGAGCATCGGCAATCCACGATCAAAGCGCTGGCAGGGTTGGGTATCAACACCAAGAATATCGACGGGCGTCTTCTGCTCAAAAGCAAGGGTGCCTCCTCGAACAAATCTTCGCGGCGTGAAACGGTGGAGACAGGAAGCAATGTTCTGCTCTATATCGGCGACAATCTGCGTGATTTTTCCGAGACGTTCGCAGCGCCGAAATTTGAACCCGGAGACCAAGGCGCACTCTTACGGGCGATGCAAATTCGTTTTGCACGTGTCGATGAAGCCGGGTGCCATTGGGGAGTCGATTGGTTCGTCCTGCCGAATCCACTTTATGGAGAATGGGAGAAATTACTCGGAGAGCAACCAATGTCAGAATTGCGTACGACGAGAATGAATTTGTCAAGCAAGTGATTCCCGTTACGGCACGCCTTGTTCGTGTATTTCGTGTTTTTCGTGGTGGTATGAGAGCAAGCGGCTGCAGCTTCTGGAACCACAACCACTTGTATTATCACAGTTTTTTAACTTGACATTTACTTCACAAAAAATATATTTCCTGCTCCAAGCGAACCCATCGTGTAGAATCGGCCCTTGATGAGCTTCTTGTGATGCTGGGGGAACGACGTGGGGAAGACAGAAGTGCGCCCGGTGCCTCTGTAATTGCCGTCGCCCGCTTGTGCCATCCCGACGAGAGTCTGGAGTATTTGAAGGCAAAGAGGTCGGCATGCCCAACCAAACTTTGCTCTTATTCTCATATCCTTTCCTTATATATAGCCTGCTTTGGGAGAATCTTGCCTTGGTGGAGGTTTCATTTAAACTCACCTCGCCTGAACGGCGGGGCCAAATTATCGCCCAACGATGCGCCCCACGATGAATCGTGGGGCTGAGAGGTGGAAGGACACTGAAGCGTCCTACATTTTCAGTTTTTATTGCCATTTTCGGCGATCAGCTCAACAGTCACGAGATTACTATAATATTATGGAGGGGAACATGGCCTATTGGCGTTTGTATTATCATGCGATCTGGTCCTGTCATAACCGTGAACCACTGATCACTCCGGCATTAGAGCCGGAACTGTACAAATATCTACGCGGTAAAGGGCTGGAGTTAGGTGGCATCATGCATGCGGTGGGAGGCATCGAGGATCATATGCATAGCAGTTTTTCCTTACCGCCCAAATATGCGCTCGCGGATTTCATCGGCAAGCTCAAAGGCGCGAGCTCGCACTGGGTGACACACGTATTGCGCCATCCGGGCAAATTCGAATGGCAACGGGGATATGGCGTGTTGTCTTTTGGCAGCCGGGATCTGGCGCGGGTCGTCAATTATGTGAACAATCAGAAGGAGCATCACCAACGCCAGACGACGCATGCGATTGTGGAGAGATGCGGCGAGGAGGAGGATGGGGCGGTCGGGTATTTGGATGTTCCGCCGTGAACGACAGAGTGTTATTATAACTCCACGCTCGTCCCGCCCCACGATGAATCGTGGGGTTAGGATGTGGAAGGACGCTGAAGCGTCCTATGGTTTCCGATGCTTTAGCGCCATTTATGGCGCTTGCACATCTTAGCCCGACGATTCATCGTCGGGCGCTGGAGTTTGGCTGTTTTCAAACGTTCCTTTTCCATCCAGGTTAGCGAATCTATTATCGCCGACACGCCAGGAATAAAATACTTCATGTTTTTTCCGCTTTTTTTAGTGCTGATGTTCACGCATCAGCATAAAGTGGAGCGGCGATGATGCTCACGGGCAAATCCACCTTACTTGATGACGTGGGTGGCGTGATCACGAAGCCGGTGGATTCGGTTGCCGGTAGTAATTTTTCGCTTGCGGTGTTGGAGTGGGGACCACACTCCACATCACTGCCCAGTTGCGCCACCATCACCTCTCGGCGGAATTGTGCCAGGATATCCAAGGCGGAAGGACGCCGATCGATCTCGTCACGCCATTTCGGTAAAGGCAGATAATCGTCGGTGCGAGCCGCACCGTAGGCGCGAATACTGGCCAGGAGCAATAAGCCATAATTGGCGACCGCGAATTGCGGAT
>JBOHQX010000326.1:0-4384 GCA_050732395.1 bacterium | reverse complement strand
TCTTTGATTCAAAGCTCAAATAAATAGGAAAGCGCTTAGTTCAACGCAGAATTATGCGGCGGCTCGCATCTGCTGCATTTCAAGGCACCTACTCGTTTCACCGCGCCGCACGAATTCTTATCTCGTTAGCCGCGTTAGTTTGCATTCACCACGAATTTACGCCTATATTAAATACAACTTTGTGTTGTTACATCGACACTTATCTCAACAAAGTCATCTTCCGCACTTGCGAGAAATTGCCTGCTCGAATCTGGTAAAAATAGACGCCACTGGCAACCCAATTACCGTTGTTATCTTTCCCATCCCACAGCACGCGGTGCTTTCCGGCCGCGTAGCGCTTCGCGATGACGGTGCGAACTTCGTGGCCAGCCACGTCGAAAACTTTCAGGACCACGTGCTCCGGCTTGGGCAGGTCGAAACGAATCTCGGTTTGCGGATTGAAAGGATTGGGGTAATTCTGCAGCAATTGGTATTGCAGCGGGATCTCTTGCTTTTCAGCCACGGCAGTGAACACGGCATCGGGTGGAAAAAATACGTCATCAATCCACGCGCCCTCTAATCCGATCGGAAATAAACTTTCCTTCCGATATGCCCAAGTGAGCGTATGCCGGCCGGCGGGCAATTCGTAGGTGGCGTGCGCCCAATCGACCTTGCCAGTCCACACCTCTTGCGGCACGCCGTCGATGGAGAACGTCAAGAAACCGTCGTCCGGATAGGCTGACAGTTTATAGGCAAAACTGAGCTTGCCCGGCGTGAGCAGAAGCGGCGAGATTTCCAAAAACGCGGATTCGCCGTCAATCACGAAACCGGCTTCTGCTGCAAAGCCGCCGGTGTACGAAGTTGTATTGGTGACGGACCAATAGTTGCCGCCATCGGTTTGCCAATTAAAGGGCGCGTTTTCAAGCTCGCCGTCTTCGAACGTATCCGTGCGACTATCAGGCACGACGACTCTTGCCGTCGAGCTCACCACGAAACTCGTGGTATCTTCTGCAACTGCGGTGGCATGCACTTGCAGCGTTGCGCCATAAAAGCCGCGCACATCCGTGGTAAAAGCAGCCGTGGAATCCGAAGGCGTCGCAATCTGCGCCGCACTTCCTTCAGGTGTTTCCAGATGCCAGGTTGAAGTGCCGGTGATAGTGACGTCCGGTACCGCGGGGGGCAAAAATTTTCCAGTCAAATTCACATTTTGTCCGCCGCTCGTAAGCGTGGAGCGCGGCGTCACTTGCACGACCAGAAGTTCCTGGGGAATGAGCACCGCCGTGGTGGTGTCGGTGGAATCGGGATTGGTCATCCGCGGGAAATCAATGAAAGCGTTGCCCAAATTGATGCCGGCCGTTTGCAAAAAATTCTGAATCGCATCGTTGCCAATATAAGCATTGTCCGTGATCCGCCAGATGGCTTGTTGCGCGATATCATTCGATTCACAGAATAGCTCGTTTTCATCGATATAACGCAGGAGATTGAAAAGCGCCGGCGCGGACTCGATGCCGGCCCAGGTATTTAAAGGCGGGCCGAGATCAAAATTCCCACCGGTTTCGGGGATATCCTTGTCGAGATCGATGCATGCGGCATAAAGACCGTCGAGCCTGATCGCGCCTCCATCCAGAACAAAAATTCCCGTCCCACGCGTGATCACGAAGTTTTGTTCTCGGCGCTTCTTGTTGACCAGCGTCTCGCCCGGGCGCACATCGATCACCAGCCCGGCTTGCGCCACGAGCGCATCGATGTCGGATTTTTGCACCTTGCCGCTCAAGGTAGCCATCAAATCATTGTGATGGCCGGGATGAGGAGAGGCGACGCGCATATTCGAGCGTCGATCCAGCCATCTCTTGGTCGGATCGAAAGGCTGGCCCGGCGGCGCTAATATTTTGGCCAATTCCTCGCTCGTAAAAGACTTGCCATCGGCTTCGCGGCGCCAAGTGCCATTGGATTGTTTGCGGTAATCATCGTAACGATCGGGCAGGCCCATGAGATGGCCGGCTTCATGCGCATACATTTCGTTCAGGCTGTTTCCGATAGTAGCCCACTTGCCCCCGCCCGTGCCTATATTGACTTTGGGGTCTCCACTGACAAAACTGATCGCGAGCCTGCCGACCAACTCGACTTGATGAAAGCCCGGAGTACCTGGCGGAAAAGTGGCGCCTTGTTTCCGGCGGGTATTCACATGCATGCTTACTTTCCGACCATCGCTTGTGGTTTGCCCATTCCACTTGCTTTCGATCGCGCTCTTGATGTGCGCCACGTTTGCGGGTGTGGCATTGGGGCCGTAAAACTCCAAGTTCAGCGTGATCTGCAGACTGTTGCATTTGACCGGCGGACTATTCTTGGCGCTGATTGAAACCTGATCTCCCCAGAAATCGCCTTTGGCTTCGAGCTTGACGAGACCCTGGGCGACCGCATCCTGCAAGGAAATGTGGCATGCCACTGTCGTGCCGGAATGAGCGGCGGCGCTCTGCGTCTGCGGCCGTGTTGTTTGATTGTCGTACGGTTTTGCTCTTTTGAATTTTTCCGGCAACAGATCGCGGGGGGCCTCGGGCAATAACCCGCGAAACTGATCGCAGACTTCCGTTTCAAAAATCAGCGGAGGATAGTAGGTCTCATAAACCAGATCAGCTTCCGGAGGCGTTGCTTCATTGAGGGCCAGGATGATGTTATCGAATTGAAAGATCGATATGTTTTGCACCGACACTTCGTGGGTGACGCCGTTGGCGCGAATGACGAGCCGGGCAAAGGTGGGGTCGAGCACAGATGAATCTGCGAACTGCGAGGATAAATTGAAAAAATCATTGCTCGAAATTACCTGCCACAAGCGTTCGACTTCTGCGGCGGAAAGCGTGAAGGTTCTCTCTTCCAAGGGCGGCGCGCCAATTGCGCCGGCAATTGCACGCTCATAAATCGCTTGTCCGTTCGCCGAAATTTCCAGATACTGGTTTTCGGCCCAGGGCGCCAAACCGCCGGCATTGCCGATAATCTCCAAATCCGGCGGAACGCCTTGTGCGGAAACTGAAAATGGCAAGGCAGCAACCAGAGCAAAGAACAAGCTCAACCAGGTGCAGTAACGAGTTTTCATAATTCTCCTCCATCGATAATTAAATCCTTGTCAGTGGGCGTGAAGTTGTTCAGCTTGCGGATAATATGGGCGAACCCGGGCAGGTCGAAGTTTTCCACGGTGACCTGCTGCGTCTTGCCCGCAGCAGTGATGGTCAAACTCGCAAACCAGCCACCGGTTACGTTTTCATTTTTATATTCCGGCGCCAGGGAGAAAAAATCGTTTTCAACAATGGCCTTCCAGAGTTCCACCAAATCCGTGCGCTGGAGAGTGAATGCAATTTCTTCCACAGGCGGGGCGCCAATCTTGCCGGGAATCGAACGCTCAAACTTGCCATGCCCTTCGGCGGTGATGAGCACATAGCGATTTTCTTCCCATGGATGCAAGCCGCCGGCGAGTGCTTCAATACGAAAGTCCGCCGGAAAAGAGGCGGCGCCGCGATCGGCCTGTTGTTGGCAGTTCATCGAAACTTGGACCATCGAAAGGAAAAGCATGATCAAATAAAAAATGATGCGCATGGCATTATTTCACCTGCTCCAACTGGCGCTTCAAATCCGACGCGCCGGGGGAATTGGGATTGATTTGGCCGAGCTTGGCGAGGGTTTCGTGCGCTTTCTGATATTGCGCGTCCAGCGCTTAGCCGAAAGATGTTAATTTCGCCACGAATTGCTTCGCCATCGCCGAGATCGTTGGGGTTGAAATCTTCAAACATTGCACCTTCGCAAACTTGCTTCTTCACGCTCGGCGCATCATGCACGTTTGCGAAGGTGCACACCTTATTGCTTTTATGGCCGCGGTCTTGGTTTTGTGCAAGGCCGTTCGGCTTCACACGCTCGGCCCCCGAGGGCCTGGAGTAAAATCAAGACGGCGGCCATCGGCATCGCCACAATTCCTCTATCATTTGCACTTGCGACAAACTTATTTCATGAGATGAACTCTCGCACTTGCTCGGCTAACACCTGGCTGTGCGGTTCGGCGAGCTTGCACTCACGTTGATCGAAGACGAAACGTTGAAACTACCACTGAACCGGATTTCATGCACGGCTCGCCGAATCCGCACCAGCCAGTGTTAGATTTGCGCTGATTCATTATGTAGACAACTCAACGATTTTGTGTCGCTACTCTATTATCAGAATTTGAGAAAATTCAATCTGCCATCTTTAAAATGTATAAGGGTTTTTTCGTTTGGATACAAGCTCCATCCGTTGTTAGTCCCTTTATAGTCAAATCAGTGCAAAAAAAGCAAAGATTTTTTTGATGAGTTTCATTTCGCTCAATATTTATGCGGCTTTTATGGGGTTTTCAAACGCCTCCAACTTTTTGATTGCAAGTTGT
>JBOHQX010000325.1:0-10708 GCA_050732395.1 bacterium | reverse complement strand
ACAGAAGCCCTTCGGGCAGCACACGCGGATCAAAAACGCACACGGAAAGAGCTTTCAATCCGCGTGAGTTTTTGATCCGTGTGTAATCTTTCAGAATTTAATTCTATGTTTGATGCTTTAAACGCTTATTTTTTGTGAGAAACTGTTTGCTTCATAATCCATATGTTTTATATTTAAATCATACAGATGTAATATAATTCGAAATGTCTGCCTGCGCAACAAAAAAAGCAACTTTTGAATAATATCTTGTTTTATGACTGAAGTAATGCTATATTGCAGTTGTTTGATGAATAAAACATATCAATATTTTTCAAAAGCTTAGAATTGAATTCACAAGGGGTCTGCGCTTTCCGGCGTATTTTGGGATGCATTCAGGTGGTGCAGAAAGTGAGGAAACAATGAATACAGCAGTTTGGAAAGAGTTTGATCTGAACCCCATCAGCCATAGTGCCGCACATCATTTAATGGCGATTGATGGGCTGATCCGCTCGCATGGTTACGCGCGTGTCAGCGATGTTGCCAAGGCGTTGAGCATCACTCGCGGCAGCGCTTCGATCACCCTGAAGGCACTGAAAGAAAAAGGTTTAGTGGAAGAAGATGAAAACAAGTTTCTTCATCTGTCTGAAGTGGGCACGACGCTGGCGCAGAAGATCGAATCGAGCCGCATCATTCTGATCAAGTTTATGAAAGATGTGTTGCACGTTTCAGCCGAACAGGCGGAAATCGACGCATGCAAGATGGAGCATTTGATCAGCGGTGAAACCGGCGAGCACATGTTGACATTTCTCAAGTTTCTTTTTTCCGGTGATGAGCGCTCGCGTGCCTATTTAAATGCGTTTCAAAATTACAAAAACGCGTGCTGTGACGATATCGCGCAATGCCCGGTATGCGAAACGGAGTGCTTGCTGGGCTCATAGTACAAAGCTCCTGGCCCAGGGGTTGTTCACCATTGACAATTCACCGTTCACAATTCACAATGCGCGCCTCACCCCGCTAGCAAAACACAAAGCTACACACGCAATCATTGTCGAAAGTTTGAGCCATGTTCCTCCAAAAACCGCCAGTTTTGAAAAGTGGTGTGCAAGCTAAAACCCTCGCCGCCCTCCAGCCCGGCGAAGATGCGATTATCGCCGGCTACGATGACGTCGTTTCCAATCATATGCGCTTGCTGGAGATGGGCTTGATCGAAGGCACACTGGTGCGCCTCGTGAAGCGCGCGCCCTGGGGCGACCCGGTACAGCTCTTCGTGCGTGGATATCATTTGGCGATCAGCCGCAAAACTGCGCAAACGATTCTGGTGAGATAAATCGTTCCCGCCCAACAGGTCCCGCCCATGGAACTCACCACGCCGGGCTCGAGTGTGGTCGCGACGGAAGCTTTACCACCTCCAGCTCTGCAAGATTCTGCGACGTTGAACGCCGCGCCCAAAGCACGCGCGCCGCGCGTGCTATTGGTGGGCAATCCCAATTCCGGCAAGACGACGCTGTTTAACGCCCTCACCGGGCTCCGTCAAAAAATCGGAAATTATCCCGGCGTTACCGTCGAAAGAAAAATCGGTACGCTCCTCGGCACGAACGGGAGGCCAGTCGAAATTCAAGATTTGCCGGGCGTATACAGTCTTCTGCCCAAATCCCCGGATGAACAAATCGCCGTCAATGAATTGCTGCACAAGAAAAACGACGGCAGCTTCAGCGCGGATCTTGTCGTTCTGGTCGCCGACGCCAACAGCCTGGAACGCAGCCTTTATCTTTGCCTTCAAATCCTCGACCTCGACGTTCCCACCATTCTGGTCTTGAACATGATTGACGAAGCTCCGCGCAACGACGTTTATATCGAAGCGCAGGGCCTGGCCCACAGCCTGGGCGTTCCCGTCATTGCCGCGGCGGCAAAAAAAGGCCGGGGTGTTGCGGACGTTCGCAGCGCCATCATTGCGGAACTGGAAGGACCGCATGCTTTGCGCAAGCATTTGTTGCCGTTGCCGGTCGAGGTGGCGACAGTGTGCCGGCCCGCGGCCACGTGGTTTCTCATGCACGGCTGGCCTTCGGCTCGCGCGGCCATATCCGAAACGTTGCATGTAATTTCCGACGACGGCTGTTTGCTGCGCTGGGCCCGGTTCGATCAATTTGAATCGCTCCGCACTCACGTCACCGTAGCCCGGCAAGAACTGGCGCGGCGCAATATTCCTTGGCAGCAAGCCGAAGCGCGCCTGCGCTTTACCCTCATCGATCAATTGCTGCAGGCGCACGTGCGGCGCGGTGCGGATGAAAATATGCCGCGCAGCGAAAAAATCGACCGTGTGCTGACGCATCGTTTTTGGGGCCCACTCATTCTCGTGTTTTTCCTCGCGGTGATTTTTCAAACGATGTTCAGCTTCGCCGAGTTGCCGATGCAGGCCCTCGAGAATTTCTTCGCATGGCTCGGCGGACAGGTGGAGGCGGCCATGCCGGCCGGCGCTTTGCGTGATCTGATCGTAAATGGCGCTCTGGCCGGCGTCGGCGCAGTGGTCGTATTCCTCCCGCAAATTGTTTTTCTGTTTTTCTTTTTGTCGATTCTCGAAGATTCCGGCTACCTCGCACGCGCTTCGTTCATGCTCGATCGTGTCATGGCCAAGGCCGGATTGCACGGCCACGCGGTCATTCCGCTGTTGAGCTCGTTCGCGTGCGCTATTCCCGGTATCATGGCGACGCGCAGCATCAAAAATCCCAAGGATCGCTTGATTACGATCATGGTTGCTCCCTTGATGAGCTGCAGCGCGCGCTTACCGGTATATGCGTTGATGATAGGCACCTTCATTCCCGGTTCAAAAGCACTTGGGATTTTTTCCTGGCAAGGATTGACATTGTTCGGCCTGTATGCGCTCGGCCTGGTGATGGCGATATTGGCGGCCCTGGTTCTGAAGCGCTTCGTGGCAAAGGGCACGACGCAAGAGTTCATGATGGAATTGCCGGCTTATCGCTTGCCGTCCTGGCGCACGGTGCTCTGGCAAATGTACGAGCGCGCGAAATTGTTCGTGACCAACGCCGGCAAAATCATTCTCGCGATTTCGATCGTGCTGTGGTTTTTGGCGAGTTATCCGAAACCCGAGATTCGTAACCCGGAATCCGCGAATACTGACACCATCGTGGACAACGACGGCGCGGTAACGGCCATTGCAACGGAAAACCCGATTTTGCACAGTTATGCCGGCCGTTTAGGTAAGGCGATCGAACCGGTCATTGCACCTTTGGGGTTCGATTGGAAAATCGGTTTGGGGTTGATCACCTCCTTTGCCGCCCGCGAGGTGATGGTGGGTACGCTCGCCACAATCTATCAAGTGGAGGATGGTGATGAAAATTCGCCCGGCCTGCGCGAGGCGTTGCGGCAGGACCGCAATCCCCAGACCGGCGAACCGGTTTATTCAACGTTGACTGCGCTTTCTTTGCTTGTGTTTTTTGTTTTGGCCTGCCAATGCATGTCAACCGTCGCCATCGTGCGCCGTGAAACCAACTCATGGCGCTGGCCGATCATCATGATCGTGTACATGACCAGCCTGGCTTATGTTTGCTCATTGCTGGTTTATCAGGGGGGGAAGTTCATGGGGTGGGGATAAATAAGCGCCTCATCGCTTATTCTACTTTTCCAGCCGAAAATTGAAGCCCTCCAAGCAGCAAAGTCCAAGCACAACCTATCTCTGCGATCCTTTGCGATGCTCTGCGTGATGAATTCCCTGCTAGGTCTCACGCAAAGCTTGCGCAGAGATTTTCCGGCAATCCTTTGCGACTTTGTCCAGTCCTTGAATAAATCTGTGAAAGTTTTTGGGCAATGATTTCTTTGGATAATCGAAACCATAAAAGCAAAAAATGAGCCGGCAGGTTGAGCCGAGCTTCATCCACCTTCACAGCCGGGGCACTTAAGCAATTGGAGAAGTCAACATTGCTTGCAGAACAGACGGCAAGATCTCCCGGCGAGCATTCTCCCCAGTAATTGTATTGCGCATTATGGTGAACCCGCAATGCAGCGCATTCTCCGTTTCGCGCCTAGAAAATGTAACGACACTGCCGCTATCTGGATCTATCACAGTATCGGTGATGTAGTGTCTGTTATCAAGAATAGTGAGCCTACCGCAATATCTTTGCCCATAAAATCAACGTTTTCGTGGTAAAGGCCCGGCGAGACCAGGACGGTGTCACCGGTGACAGCAGACTGTATCGCGGATTGTATTGTGGGGTAGTCTTGTGGAACGCGAATAGTTTTTGACCATGTTTTTTCACCCAGCAGCAGTATGATGGCGGCAAAGATGATAAATTTGATAGTATTCACGCTCATTTCAACAATAATGATTTGGATGATTGAGTAAACCCATCGGCGACGATTCTATAGATGTAAACTCCACTTGGAACTGGCTGAGCTTGATTGTTTTTGCCGTCCCAAACCACAGATTTGAATCCTGCTTGTTGGAAATCATTCACCAAAGCTCTCACTTCTTGACCCAGCATATCGAAAACTTTGAGCTCAACAAAACCCGGCCTGGGGAGAGTGTATTCTATTAATTCTGGTTATGAAACCAAATGAGCTAGGTAGTGACATGAAAATCTTCACTCCAGAATCTACAGGCGCCGGTATCATAAATACATCACCAACTCTTACCGTATCTGATAGATTAGACCATATGTGACCATTTATTGCTGTGATAGTGATTTGAAAGTTGAGACCTGAAACATATGGAATAAGCGAGGGGGTGCGTCTAAACCATAGATAGTCATATGGGCCGCAGCCTCCCCCATAACTGTATGAAGTGATCTTGGTTGTTAAAGTGTCACAGACTGGAACACCAACCTGATAAGTTTGCGTAAAAGCGAACGGGGTTATGCAGAATGCAGCAATAAGGATCACGGTGTAGTGCGCGGCTTTTTGTGGTATTTGTGCTTTCACAAAAAAGTTCATGCTCATTTCAGTAATATTGATTTAAACGATGAAAATTTCAGAGGCCGCTACAGCGGCATTCCACATTTTAGCTCCACGCCTTCAGGCTGGGGCGGGGAGACCGAAAATCACGGATTGTACCCGCCCAATGGTGTTCTAACTCTCGTATCTGTCGATATCTGTCGGAACGCACGGCAGACGCTCTACCTCACTACCAGATAAAGACCAAATTGGACGCTGAGCGTTGAAAAGGCATTCCCACGAGGAGCGTGGGAACGAGCGTGAGCGTACGAGCGTCGAGCGCACATCGCTAGGCGTCATTCTCCTCTCGACCCCGCGATCTGAAACGCCATCTCCAGGCTCTGCACGTAATTCAAACGCGGATCGCAATATGTTTCATAGTTCACCGACAGATCTTCTTCCAACAGGCCTTGTACGCCGCCGGTGCATTCCGTCACGTCTTCTCCGGTCAATTCGAAATGCACGCCCCCGAGCCAGGTGTTGTGGCTGCGATGAATTTCGAAACTCTGCCGCAATTCGGAAAGAATCTGATTGAAATCCCGCGTTTTGACGCCGTTGCTCGTGGTCAGTGTATTGCCATGCATCGGATCGCAACACCACAGCACATGCAGGCCGTGCCGGCTCACGGCTTCGAGCAAAGGCGGCAAGGTGCGGGCAATTTTATCCTGCCCCAGCCGCGTGATCAATGTGATGCGGCCCCATTCATTGAGCGGATTCAAAATGTTCAGCAAATCGACCAGCTCTTCTGGTCCGCACGAGGGCCCGATTTTGACGCCGATGGGATTGGCAATGCCGCGAAAATACTCCACGTGTGCACCATCGATTTGCCGTGTGCGCTCGCCGATCCACAGACTGTGCGCACTCAGATTGTAATACTTGCCGCGGCGCAAATCATAATACGTCAGCGCTTCCTCGTAGCGCAGGAGCAGGCCTTCATGCGAAGTAAAAAAATTGATCTTGCCCAACACGCTTTCGTTCACGCTGCCGAGAGATTCCATGAATTGCACGGCGTCGGTGATGCGCTTGACCATGCGCAGGTACTCTTTCTTGCGCCCGCTCGTGGAGAAGGATTCTAATTGCCAATTCTCCGGATGGTGCAGGTCCGCAAAGCCGCCTTCGATCAACGCGCGAATGTAGTTGATGGTGGTCGACGAGTGATAGTAGCTTTGCAGCATACGCCGTGGATCGGGGATGCGGCCCGCCGGATCTGGCTCGAAAGAATTGATGCTGTCGCCGCGATAGACCGACAGCTCGCGGCCTGCGACGGTCTCAAAATCGTACGAGCGCGGCTTGGCGTATTGCCCGGCAATGCGCCCCACGCGGATGATGGCCTTGCGCAAGCCGTACGTCAGCACCAGGCTCATTTGCAGCAGGATTTTGAGCTTGTCGACGATCGCCTCATTCGTGCAGTCTTTGAAGCGTTCCGCGCAATCTCCGCCCTGCAAAAGGAAACGCCGGCCTTGCGCCGCTTCCGCCAGCAGTTGCTTGAGATATTCCACTTCACCCGCAAACACCAATGAGGGATAGCGCCGCAATTGTGCGAGGGTTTGTTCCAACAGCACGGGATCGGGATAAGCTGGCTGTTGCTTGATCGGATAATTTTTCCAACTGTCGGTCGACCACGCTTCCATGTTATGCTCCAGAATGAACGCGCTCTTGTTGGCGAATTATACTGAAAGCAATCAGCGATGTCAAGCGATAGAATCATGCTTGTATTCGCGCCGCGAATGCAGTACATTCGGTCGCAATTCATACGACGCGTATTCTTCAAACCAAGGAGTATAAGCCATGAGCAACATAAACGAACGCGGGTACACCAACCCCGAAGTTTTGGTTTCAACTGACTGGGTGGCTCAGCATTTGAACGACCCGGCAGTGCGATTGATCGAATCCAACGAAGACTCGTTGCTGTATGCCGCCGGCCACGTTCCCGGCGCCGTGCAAGTGGATTGGACCACGGATCTGAACGACCCTCTCCGCCGCGACTACCTGCGTCGCGAAGGCTTCGAAGCTTTGATGTCGCGCATCGGCGTGACGTCGGATACTACCGTGGTGTTTTACGGCGACAAAAACAATTGGTGGGCAACTTATGCGTTTTGGGTGTTTCAACTTTTTGGCCACACCAAAGCCAAAATCGTCGATGGCGGCCGTTTGAAGTGGGAGAAAGAAGGCCGGTCCTTCACAAAGGATCGGCCGCAGTATGCCGCCACGAAGTACAAGGCCCCCGAGCGCGATGACGCCAAGATTCGCGCGTTTCGCGATCAAGTTTTGAAGCACATGGAAAGCAAAAAGCCGCTGATCGACGTACGCAGCCCACAGGAGTATTCCGGCGAGAAATTGCATATGCCGGATTATCCCAACGAAGGCGCCTTGCGCGGCGGCCACATTCCCGGCGCGAAGAATGTACCTTGGGCCCGAGCCGCCAATCCGGAAGACGGCACGTTCAAGACAGCTGAACAGTTGCGCGCCATTTACATGCAGGAAGCCGGCTTGAAGCCAAATGACGAAGTCATTGCCTATTGCCGCATCGGCGAACGCAGCAGCCATACCTGGTTCGTGCTCACGCATTTGTTGGGTTTCAAAAACGTGCGCAATTACGACGGCAGTTGGACGGAGTGGGGGAACTTAGTGAATGTGCCGATCGAGAGGTAGGGTTTTGGGTGGACAGTGATCAGTAATCAGTAATCAGTAATCAGTGATCAGTGATCAGTGATCAGTGGCAATTGGCAATTGGGAGTATTGCAAATAGAGCCGGCAACCCGCTCTACATGTCATTCTGAAAGAATCTTCCCAAGAACTAAGCACAACTCTTGATCAAACGATGATTCCAGCACGAGGAAAAATTCCACCGGAATGACATTGTTGTTTGAGGGCGGAACAGTTACGTTTTATGGCAAGAGTCTTTCTCACGAATGTATGAGCCAGTGTTATCATAGAATCGCGCATGGAACGGGTTGACATCTGCATCGTCGGCGCAGGCCCCGCGGGAATTGCGACGGCGGCGGCCTTAATCAAGAAACGGCCGGCGCTGCGCGAGCGTATTCTGGTTTTGGAAAAATTCCGGCATCCTCGCCACAAGCTGTGCGGCGGCGGATTGACGCCGTGGGTAGACCAATCTTTGCGCGAGCTGGGACTGGAAGCCGAAGTGCCGACTTTCCACGTCAATCGCGTGCAGATTTTCTTTCAAGAAAGGCTTTTGGAGTTCAACATTCCCGGCATCATGCGCACGGTACGGCGCAATGAGTTTGATGCCGCGCTGGCGGAATCGCTCAAGCGTAAGGGCGTACGCGTGCTCGAGAATGCGGCGGTGCAGGAAGCAGTCGCCCAGGCAAATGGCATTCAGTTGAAGACTGCCGCCGGAGATTTTGTTGCAAAAGTCGTAGTGGGCGCAGATGGTGCGAAGAGCAGGATTCGCCGCCAGTTTTTTCACGCCTCGGCTTCGCGCGTGTCGCGCTTGATCGAAGTCCTGGCGCCGGTTCACAACGGGGCACAAGAGCTCTTTGAAAAGAGGACCGCGTTCATTGATTTTCGTCCTATGCGCGAAGGTTTGCAAGGTTACGTGTGGGATTTCCCCTGCTGGAACGAGGGCCGGGCTTTCTTGAACATCGGCCTTTTCGACAGCCGCATACATGATGATACCGATTTGCCCCGCGCCGATTTGCCGGCCTTGTTGCAGCGCCATCTTACCGTACGAGGCTATGACCCGCAGACTGTCATCATGGGCCATCCGGAACGTTGGTACCATTATGCTGATCAATTCAGTGTACCTCGTGTCTTGCTGGCGGGTGAGGCTGCTGGTATAGAGCCGTGGTTGGGGGAGGGAATCTCTGCGGCCATCGCCTACGGCCCGATTGCCGCTGATACCATTATTCACGGTTTGGAAACAAATGACTTTACATTTACGGATTACGCATCACGCATTACGTCCCACCGTCTCGGCAAGTTTTTGCGTCGCAATCGAATTATTGCAAAACTGTTTTATCACCGGCGCTTGCAGATGCTGCTGCCTCTTTTTGGCCGGGCTTTGCAGGGCTATATGTGGCTTACGTCAGCGAAGCAACGAAAAAACTTTTAGAATTTTATTCTATGTTTTATTCTTTAAACGCCTATCCCAGTTTTCAGAACTGCTGAAAACTGAAGCTCTTCGAGCAGCAAAGCTTCCGCCCACGGAAATGGAACTCCCACGGAAACAAATTTCCTACTTCTGTGGGAGTTCCATTTCCGTGGGCGAAACTTTCAGAATTTTATTCTATTGAACCGTGCAAAGCAAGTGGCCCGGAGGAGTTTCTTTAGGTTTCTCATGGCGCCAGGCTTTTGGAATCTTCCATTTACGTTTCTTACCGCTGCGTTTGCACAATCACCACCGGCTGCGAATTGGGCGGAATCCGGGCTACCGGTCATCCGTAATTTCAGGCCTCGTGATTACCGGGCCGCTCCGGCGAATCACGCTCTCGCCCAGGATTCCTTGGGACTGATGTACGCCGCCAATGACGACGGCGTGCTGGTCTTCGATGGGGTGCAATGGCGGCTTATCCGGCTCCCCGGCGGATCGCCGGCGAAATCTCTGTGCAGCGCTGACGGCGTCATCTACGTCGGGGGGAGTAAATGACCTCGGCCATCTCGCCCTGGACGGACGCGGCGATATGCAATTCGTCTCGTTGCGCGATTTCATCCCCGATTCCTTGCGCAATTTCAAGGGCATCGGCGAGACCATCGCCATCGGAGATACGGTGTATTTCCGCAGTTATTATGCGCTATTCCGCTGGGACGGACGGCGGATGCTGGCCTGGAAACCGCAGACGTTATTCCACACCGCCATTGCCGCCGGAAGCTCCATGTTTGTTCGAGACTGGAAAGCGGGATTGAAGCGCGTTCAGGGGGATTCGCTCGTGCTTCTCCCCGGGAGAGAATTCTTCATCGAAAACGAAGTGGCTGGAATTTTTCCCCGCCCATCCGGTGATTTGTTGATCATGACGCGCTATTCCGGCTGGTACCTCTACGATGCCGCTCGATTCAGCCCCCTCAATACCGATGCTGGTGAAATTATGCGTCAGAGCCTGGTCTTTCGCGCGTTGCAATTGCCTGGCGGCAGGTACGCGCTGGCGACACATCGCCGTGGCCTGGCTATTGTGGATAGCGTGGGGCGCTTGCTGCAGGTGGTTGACCGGCAAGCCGGGCTGCGAGATAACGTGATCAACTTTGCCCACCGCGACGCGCAAGGCGGTTTATGGTTGGCGATGGCCGATGGTCTCGCGCGAGTGGAGATCCCCTCGCCTTTCACCAACTTTGGAGAAGCTAACGGCCTGGAGGGTAACATCAATGCCATAACGCGCCATCGCGGAAGATTGTACGCCGCTACGCGCATGGGTCTGTTCGTGCTTGATCCGGGCATGGGAGCGCCGGCGCGCTTCCGCAAGATTCCGGGAATCGAGAGTGCAGCCTACAGCTTGCTGTCTCTGCCGGAGCGCCTGCTGGTGGGCGGGCATCGGGGCCTGTTTGAAGTGCGGGCGGATAGTGCGACTCTGCTTTCCCTCGGGACTGCGACCACCGTGATGCTGGCTTCGCTGAAACATCCCAGGCGCATCTATCTGGGGACGTACACCGATCTGGAGATACTGGAATTTGTCCCGGGCCAGCCGCCGCGCATTCACCCGCTAAAGGGCATAGGTGTCAAGCTAAGCGAACATCGATTCGAGCAAAGGCAAGGGATAGACTCTTTTTTTGCTTTTGCCTTTGAGGCAACGTTTCGCCATAAATTTCATGGCACTGGTCAACTGTTGGCTCA
>JBOHQX010000324.1:0-6164 GCA_050732395.1 bacterium | reverse complement strand
GAATCGTAACTATTCAGCGCAAAAAAAGCAGAGTAAACGGATGAAGCAGATTGAACGGATAGTGATTCTGCAAAACAAGTTTTAGAAATCCGCTTTATCCGTTCAATCCGCTTACAAGAAACAGGAGCTGAATAGTTACGAAGAATCTACATATGAACCTCACCATCACCACACGCCGCCTAGATCTCAAGCACACCTGGACCATCGCGCGCGGCTCGGCGGATTTCAAAGAGTATCATTACGTTGGGCTCGAACATGAAGACGTAATCGGGTATGGCGAAGCCGCGCACAACGTGCGCTACGGCGAAAGCCTGGAGAGCATCGGCGCGTTTTTAGAAGCGAGCAAAGAATTGCTGCGAGCGGCCGATCCCCGGCATTTTTATGATCTCTCCAAAAAACTTCATGATTTAGGCGAGGGCCAATACGCCGCCAAAGCCGCGCTCGACATGGCGCTCATGGATTGGATCACAAAAAAGCTGGGGATGCCACTGTATCGCTTTTGGGGTCTGGATGAAAACAAAACGCCCATCACGAGCTATTCCATCGGCATCGATCGGCCGGAGCTCATGCAGCAAAAAATTCGCGACGCGGCGAGTTTACCCATTCTCAAGATCAAGCTGGGCAGCGAGAATGACGAAGCCATCATGCACGCCGTGCGCGAGGCGACCAATCGCGCCGTGCGGGTCGACGCCAACGAAGGCTGGAAGGATCGGCAACAGGCCTTGAAAAAAATCCAATGGTTGAAGGAGCTCAACGTGGAATTTGTCGAACAACCCATGCCCGCGCAGCGCCTGGACGACGTCGCCTGGCTGCACGCGCGTTCGCCTTTACCCTTGGTAGCGGACGAAGACGTGCGTACCGTAAAAGATATTCCTGCACTGGCGCAAGCCTACGATGGCATCAACATCAAAATCATGAAAGCAGGAGGCGTGCAGGAAGCGCTGCGCATGATTCACGTGGCGCGCGCGCACGGCTTGAAAATCATGCTGGGTTGCATGGTGGAAAGCTCCCTCGGCATCACCGCCGCGGCCCATCTTTCACCGCTGGTGGATTGGGCGGATCTGGATGGAAATTTATTGATCAAAAATGACCCGTATCGTGGCGCGACGATTTCCCAGGGTCATTTGATTTTACCGGCCACTCCAGGCTTGGGAGTTGTTGCAGCGGTTTGAGAGCCAATCCGGCCACGCTGAAATGTCATCCCGTAGGGATCTTGGTAGGTTTGGCACCAAGGCCTGAGATAGGTACCGTGCCCAAGTCAACCAAGATCCCTACGGGATGACAGATTGAGGTGTTGTACTAGGATCTGAGACCACCGGCCGTAGCCTTTACTCTTCAGAAACTCTCCATGGACCTTTCAAATCACATGCGCGCCATGGTTTTCGAGGCGCCGGGCAAAGCGCTGCGCATGATCGAATTGCCCATGCCGCAGCCATCTTCCGAACAGCTTCTCATTCGCGTGCTGGCGTGCGGAGTTTGCCGCACAGATTTGCATATCTACGGCGGCGAGCTGCAAAATCCAAAACTGCCGCTCATTTTGGGGCACGAGATCGTCGGAACAGTTGTGCACGTGGGCGGGGAGGTCGAGAGTTTCAAAATCGGAGATCGGATCGGCGTGCCGTGGTTGGGACGGACTTGCGGTCTTTGTCGCTATTGCCGTGGCGGGCGAGAGAATTTATGCGACCAGGCAGGTTTCACCGGCTACACGCTCGATGGGGGCTACGCGGAGTACACGGTCGCGCATCAAAAATATTGCTTTCATCTGCCGCCTTACTATGGTGACGCCAGGGCCGCGCCGCTACTATGCGCCGGCTTGATCGGTTATCGCTCCTATCGCCTGGCCGGCGCAGCCGTTGAAAAACTTGGCATCTATGGCTTTGGCGCAGCCGCGCACATCATTACGCAAATCGCCGTGCATCAAGGCAAGCGCATATATGCTTTCACGCGCGCCGGCGACGTAGAAGCGCAGAATTTTGCGCGCGCACTCGGCGCGGTCTGGGCCGGTGAGGCGGATACTCAACCGCCGGAAAGACTCGATGCCGCGATCATTTTCGCGCCGGTAGGTGCGCTGGTGATTTCAGCTCTGCGTGCGATTGACAAGGGTGGCGTGATCGTTTGCGGTGGGATTCACATGAGTGACGTTCCTGCTTTCCCTTATCACCTGCTGTGGGAAGAACGTATGATTCGCTCGGTGGCGAATCTCACCCGGCAAGATGGAGAAGAGTTATTACAACTCGCGCCGCAGGTGCCGGTGAAAACGCAAGTGCAAGCTTTTCCACTTGAACAGGCAAATGAGGCATTGCAGAATTTGAGAGAAGGAAGAATTCACGGCGCGGCGGTGCTCGTGATGTAAGCGTCTCACCGAGCACCTCGTTTTGTCTCCAATATCCCATTCATTTCTTGTCAATCTCTTCCGCGGTCACGATAAGAGTTTCATAGAAAAAAATGCCCATCCCCACCAAAAAGGCAGTCCAAATGATGTACATGACCAAAGTCAACACTTGAAAAGAAACCGGGATAACGTCGCCTGCGCCGTTGGTGGCGGTCTGAGCGGTTTTTTGAGAGTCGGCTTTAGTAGTGCTGCCAGAAGTTTGGGGAGGGATTTTGGTGATGGTGCCATCCTTTTCAACATGGACTGTCACCAAATCATATTGCTGTTTGACAATGCGATACGCCACCATCGGCGCGGGCAAGGCCAGAACCCCGATAAGTGTAACCAGGATGGTGCACGTCATGATGCGGCTCAGGGTCATCCGGCCGCCGGCAAAATAGCCGATGATATAGAGCAAAACGCCCACCGTCAAAGCGATCCACATGATGGTGGGGCTCAATCTCGCCACGAGGGGTAGGAGGTCTGTGTCGAACATGCTATCTCCAAGAAAAGCGCATCCTACCGCTGATTAGAGCTTCATTCTGCCAGTGCCAGGCGGTTGTCTTCCTAAAGAATGTAATGATTATACCGGCTCGTTTCAAGCATAAATTCAACGAAAATAGGAAATTTAATTCCTGATCTGCTTCCTCGCCCATAAAACAAAACTGTAAAGTTTTTCGAATTTCATCTTGCTTCCGCCGCCAAAAAGATTTATTTTTCGCCCGCCTCATATTGAACGTTTGTACCGCTGCCTTAATCTACTTCTTGGTCGTCCGTACATTGCCAGTCGCAAAGTTGCTTATGGAAGATCATCTTGCCGAAACATTGTTCATCTCTTCGCCAGACGAAGAGGCAGGTATCCTGAGCGTGGCTGCGCCTGAGACCTTCAACTGGCCGAAGGCAATTCTGTCCGCCTTTCAAAAACCGATGGGTGCACGCTTCTTTCGTTGTGCTCTGCAAGTGAATACGCCGCTCCAGGACCGCTTCAAAGGATTCGATTCCAAGCATGCCAAACATTCCCCGGCTTATAAGCACGACTACGGTTTGGCGCTAGCGAAAAAATGCAAGAAAACGGGCATCGACGTGGTCGGTATATGCGATCACAACAGCGTCGATTACCTGGACGCCATTCGCCGGCAACTGAATGAAGAAAACATTTTCGTCTTTCCCGGTTTCGAAGTGGCCAGTACCGAAGGCTTGCACCTGCTATGTCTTTTTGATCTCGAGACGCCCACGCAAGAGCTCGATCATGTGCTCACGGAATTGGGTTTGCCGCCCAAGGAACGCTGGGTGACCGGGGTTGGGCACGCCCCGCGCCAATCGCCAAAATCGTTTCCACAGATCATCGAGCACATCCAACGCCGGCGCCGTGGTATTTGCATCGCCGCGCACATGGACCGGGAGAACGGCCTGCTCTTCGAATGCGCCAAAACGACGCGCGCGCAATATTTCACTGACAACAATTTGCTGGCGGGTCAAATTTCCGGGGCGCGCAAGAATTTGACCCCGTTCAATCGCAAAGTGCTGGCGGGCGAGTTCAATCATTACCTTCGCTCGCGCCCATTGGCATTGGTCAATTGTCTCGATGTGTATAATCTCAAGGAACTCGGCCAGCCCGCCAGCAGTGCGTGGATCAAAATGTCCACGCCTTCGATCGAGGGATTGTGGCAGGCATGTCTCGACCCGGAATCCCGATTGCGTCTGCTCACGGAAACGGAACGCGGCAAGCCGCAGAGCGAGCTTGAATTGGAGAATTTCAAGCTGGTGGCCATATCCTGGGAAGGTGGCTTTCTCGATGGCTGCGGCATTCGGTTCAACGAGAATCTGAATTGTTTGATCGGCGGGCGCGGCGCGGGAAAGTCTACGGTGATTGAGAGTCTGCGCTTCGTCCTGGACCAAAAGCCCATCGGTGCTTCCGCGCAAGAAGCGCACGACGGCTTGTTGAAAGAGGTCATTCAACCGGGGACAAAAGTCTCGTTGCTGATTTACACGCAACATCCTGCGCCGGGATACTATCGCATCGAACGTGCATTCCCGGGCGAGCCGGTCGTTTTCGATGAACGGGGCGAGCAATGCCCGTTGCGAGTTTTCGATCTCTGCTCGGGAGTTGAGATTTTCGGCCAGCACGAAATTGCTGAAATCGCCAATGACCTCGAGAAACAGCTCGCCCTGCTGCACCGTTTTCGTGACGAGGACGCCCCGAAATGGGAGGTGCAAAAGCAGGAAAGCCTGTCGCTGCTTGCACAAAACCGCATAGAGTTGCTGGAGATTTGGGGAAAATGGCATGCATTAGAGGAACAACTGAGCCGCCTCCCGGTGCTCGAGGAAAGGATGCGCCAATTTCGCGACTCGGGTGTGGAGCAAAAACTGCAGGAACAGGCTCTACTCGCGCGTGAAGAACAAATATTGCTCTCTGCCCGGGAAAGATTGCAGCGGCTAAAATCCGCTCTCGAGCAACTGCGCCGGCAGCTTGACACCAACGGCGCAGAGTCTATTGAGCACGACCACCTGCCGAATCGCGATCTATGTGAAAAAATTGCGGCCGTAGAAGAACGTCTTCGGGAAAAATGGCTGGAAATGGTATCTGCTGGCGAACAAGCCTGGCAGCGCGCGCAGCGTGACATGCTCGCGCTGGCGCAGGAATGGGAAAAGCGCAAACGCAGCCGGCAGGAGGAATATCAAAGAATTCTGCGTGAGCTGCAGAAAGAGGCGGGGGACGGCGTGGCATTCGTCAATCTGCGCAAAGAAATCGAACGGCTCGATCCCTTGCGTGCGCACATGCTTCAGCTCGAGCAAAAACGCCGCGAGCTGGAGAAAAAGCGCAAACGCTTACTGCAAAAACGGCAAGAAGCCAACGTCGAGCTTTTCAAGATCGATCAAGCTGCGGCCGGGCACGTCTCGCGTTTGCTCGCCGGTAAAGTGCAGGTGACGGTGGCGGCTGAGGTCGAGCACGCGCCTTTGGTCGAGAAATTCAAATCGATCAAAATCAAAAAGGCGGCGGACATTTTCGAGTGCCTCCACAATTCTCAAGCCTTCCGCTTGCACGCATTCATTGGGCACGTACGCGCCGGCAAGGAGGCCTTGGTCGAAAACTACGGTCTCACCGCAAAACATATCGAGGCCTTGCAAAAACTCGACGAAAGCGCCTTGCTCGAGCTGGAAGAACTGGACTTACCTCACGGCATCAGCATTGAATTAAACGTCGCGCCACCGGGCGAAAAACCGCGGTGGCGCGCGCTCGGGGAAGTTTCCACCGGCCAGAAAGCAACGGCGATTTTGCTGATGCTCCTGCCTGAGAGCGGCACGCCGCTCATCATCGACCAACCCGAAGACGATCTCGACAATCGTTTCATCGCGGATCAAATCATTCCCAAACTACGCGAGGAGAAACAAAAGCGGCAATTTCTATTTGCCACTCACAACGCCAACCTCCCCGTGCTTGGCGACGCCGAACAAATCATTGGGCTTGAGGCCGGTGGTGACGGCACAACGGGTAAGGCGCACATTCACAAAAACAGCGTGGGCTCGATCGATTGCCAGCCGGTAAAAGAATTGGTCGAGCAGATTTTGGAGGGCGGGCAGCGGGCCTTTGAAATGCGGCGGGTGAAGTATGGGTTTTGAGGTGTTATACACCGGCCCTAAGAAAAAGATTTCTCGCTTAACGATTAAGAGCCTATCCGGAAACCTCATTCTGTCATGCAGAAGGCATCTTGGTAGATTCGGCACCTAGGCCTGAAATCGGCACTCTGCCCGAGTCAACCAAGATCCCTGCGGGATGACATTTCAGGGTTTT
>JBOHQX010000323.1:0-8651 GCA_050732395.1 bacterium | reverse complement strand
CTACGGATTTCAGCTTGTCTGAAAATCCGTTGTAGACGCTTAGACAACGATTCTCAGAATAAGAATCTGAAAATTTCTTCTCTGCGATTGAAAAGCGACCAACGGATTTAGGATAAAATCCGTTGGTCGCTTTTCAATCGTTAGAGGATTTTTTGAGCTAAAGCTGCTCCAAAACGAGCTGAGGTTTTCAGGCCGAAGGGCCCTTCAGTGGCTTGTCGGTTAACGGCCCTTCTGGGTCTGAAAATCCAGCATAGCTGCTTACACATCAAGATCACAGGGAAGTACATGAAGGCACAGCTATATCTAAGTTTAGTCGCAGCCTCTGCTTTGTGGTATGCTCCAGGCCTATTCGCGCAAACAGCTACCCGGCAGGATACGTTGGCTGAGCTTTCTCGCCGCATCGATGTTCTCACCGAGGAAATCGAAAAAGTCAGGCTGGGCGAAGCGGCCGAGCGCCGGTACGAAGGCAAATACGGCATGGGACCGGCAGCTTCGCAGGTTTATCAGATCAAAAAAACCGGTGTCTCGCTTGCAGGTTATGGTGAAGTCACTTATCAGGATTTCTCACAAGAGACCGATCAAGGCAATGCTTCCGGCCGCACCAATGAAATCGATTTCTTGCGGTTGATTGTCTACACCGGTTTTCGTTTCAACCAGCGGCTCCTGTTCAATGCTGAAATCGAGTTCGAGCATGGCAGCACTGCTTCGGGCCGCCCCGGCGAGGTGTCAGTGGAATTCGGCTATGTGGAAGCTATGCTCACACCTGTACTCAACGCGCGCGCTGGCATGTTATTGACGCCAGTCGGTATTATCAATGAATATCACGAGCCGCCGACCTATTTCGGCGTCCTGCGTCCGGAGACCGAGTCACAGATCATACCAACCACTTGGCGTGGTAACGGGGCCGGCATCGTGGGTGCCAGCAACAACGGCCTGGGCTACAAACTGTACGTGCTGGAGAGTCTGTATGCCGCGAGATTTTCGTCCAGCGGCATTCGCAGCGGCCGGCAGTTTGGCGCCAGAGCAATTGCCGAAGATTTTGCCCTGACCGGCCGATTGGATTATTCCGGGATTCCCGGTTTGAATTTTGGCGCTTCATTCTTCACGGGCAACACCGGCCAGGGCATACGCGATGCAGCGGATGGCGAAATCAACGCGCGTGTAAATTTGATTTCCGCCCACGCGCTGTTGTCCTATCGCGGGCTCGAAGCGCGCGCCCTGTATGCGCGCTCAACCATCGGCGATGTCGATTCACTCAACAGTTTTTTGGATGTGGCCGGCAGCCAATCCGTCGGTGAATCGCAGGAGGGTTTTTACGCCACGTTGGGTTACAATATTTTGTCGCTGTTCAAGCCAACTTCGCAGGCGGCGATATACCCGTTCATACAATATGAAAAGCTGAATACTCAGAAGGAGGTACCGGCCGGTTTTAGTCTGGATCCCTCCAAAGAACGCACGAATATTACTTACGGCCTGAGCTATAAACCGCATCCCAACGTCGCTTTCAAGCTGGATTACGTCAATCGCGACAATGAAGCCGGCAATGCGGTGAACCAATTCAATCTCGCCGTGACGTACCTCTATTAGTCCATTGCAAGCGAAAGCCGTGAGAAATGAAATGCAAAATTCAAAGCACAAAATTCAAAGGTTTTGTTGAAATTTGTGCTTTGAGTTTTGGGCTCAGGGCCTGTCCGTATTAGTGTCCTTGATGATAAGAATTGCACAAATCTTGTTGCGCTGTCTATTGATCCTTTGGGTCGCGCCCGTTTCGGCGCAATTGCTGATGACGCAGGAAGAAGCGCTGCGCTCCGCGTTTCCAGATAGCGCGAGCGTGATTCGCCAAACCTTGTTTTTGACCGACGCCCAAGTCAGCACGATTCAAAATCAGGCGCGTGCGCAAGTCGAATCCAAGCTTGTCATTTATTATCGCGCTGTGCAAGCCGGCAAAACCACCGGTTATGCCTTTTTTGAGACGACGACCATACGTACCAAGCCGGCGACCATCATGGTCGTCGTCAGTCCGGACAGCTCGCTGCGCCTGCTGCAGATTCTCGCCTTTTATGAGCCGCATGATTATCTACCCGCGCCGCGCTGGCTCACACTGTTTCAAAACAAGTTCTTGAACGATGAGTTGTGGCCAAAACGTAGCATCCACCAGATCACCGGCGCGACTTTGAGCGTGCAGGCGCTCACCCTGGCTGCGCGTCGCCTGCTCGCCACGTTCATTGTTGCTGTGCCGAAGGAGTCGAAATCATGAAGTACATGCAAAACGGAGGTTTTCAGAGCCACCCCTTAATGCGTTTGACGCTCCTGCTCACGCTGTTTTTGCTGCTGGCCTTTTGGGCGAGCAATTTCGCGCTTTATTTCGCCGAAATGAATCTCTTGCCACAATCCGTGGTGAATTACTATCTCGGCTCGGAGGCGGAGTACCGGCTGCCGCGCACGTATCAAACCATGCTTGAAGTCACGCACGTGCATCTGCCAATGATGGCCGTGATCATGCTCTTGCTCACACATTTGCTGATTTTCGTGCCGTTGCCCACGCGCCTCAAAGCCGGAATCATCGTCACGACCTTCGCTTCAGCGCTGGCTTTTGAAGCCGCGGGCTGGCTGGTACGCTTCGTGCATCCGGCATTTGCCTGGCTCAAAATCGCCGGTTTCCTGCTCCTGCAAGCGACGATCGGATTCCTGCTCGGCGCGCTTGCACTTTTTTTGTGGCGCGCGGCTCGGCGCCAGACGACCAATGCGTTTTCTGACTCAGAAGCCCTCGCTGAGATCGATCAAAAATAGAATCTCGAGCCCAGTGCCTCACCTCAAATCTGTTCAAAAGAATTTGTGGAGGACCAAATGCGTAATCATGCTGTAAACCACTTCATGTCAGCCCTGCTTTATCTCATTGTGCTTTGTCCGTTCCTCACTTCCTGCGGACAGCTTCAAGGCAAAGCGGCTCCACCCTCGCAAACGGGCATTTTGATCATGGCGCACGGCGGCACGCCGGATTGGGACGCGGCCGTGCAGGAAGCGATTTCGACGCTGCGACAACATTGCCCGGTCGTCGTTGCTTTCGGCATGGCGGAACAAACATCGCTGCAGCAGGGCGTTGCGGAATTGGAGGCGGCGGGTGTTCGGCAAATTGCCGTAGTGCGGCTCTTCATTTCCGGCGCATCCTTCTTGCATCAAACAGAATATCTGCTCGGGCTGCGTCCCGATCCCCCGGCGCGGTTTGTGCAGCATCATCATGGCGCACAGGCGGCGCCCAATACCAGCGGCTCTCACCATGCTGATCATTCCAATGCTCATACCAGCGCCGGTTCCAAAACCTCCGATCCTCATCACGGCCACCAGCCGCCCAGCGGTTCTCACGACGGTTCAGCAGACGTTCCATTACCGATCAGAACCTCGGCGCAAATCGTCATAAGCCGGCAGGGATTGATGGATTCTGATCGCATCGCCGAAATTCTCAGCGACCGCGTAAAAAATCTCAGCACCTCGCCAGCACAAGAATCAGTCTTATTCCTGGCGCACGGCGCCGGTGAGGATGAAGAAAATGATCAAATCATTGCTCAAATCAAGCGCCTGGCAAAAAACCTCGAGCCGCTTGGAGCCTTTCGGGCCATAGGAGTCGAAACCCTGCGCGAAGACTGGCCGGAGAAACGCATTCGGGCCGAAAAGAGAATTCGCGATTTTGTGACCCAGGGTAACCAGAACAGCGGCAGTGTCCTGGTCGTGCCGTTCCGGCTCTTTGGCTTCGGACCGTATGCCAAAGTGCTCGAAGGCCTACAATACGTCTCCGATGAAAAAGGACTTCTCCCTCATCCGATCATTGCCGATTGGATGCGATCACAAGCCGAAACCTGCATTCGCCAAGCTGGATGGCAGAATCCCTTCACAATAACCGAGCCCCAGAGTAAATAAGATTGCGTTTCTGACAATTTTCAAAATTGCAATTCGATCTCTTACGAATGAGAACACGAAATTTAGATGCTATTCCAGTTTGAAATATCGTTTTCCATTTTGAAACGGCAGCAGCTCCTTTTACCAAAAGCTGACGTCAGGCATGGATGCAAATGACATCTGTTAAATGCTTACGATACAAGTACTTTACACAATTTCATCTTTTGTGTCATTTCGGTTGTTGCTTCTTCACTTTTGGCCTGTTTTCGAGGCATGTCTTTTGTAGTTGCAAGAGCCGGATGCAAAAACTGTCATGAGCGGTCCGCACAATTGCATTTTCAGGGAAGAACAGCTTGGATTATTGCTTACAACAAGACTGCCAGGCATGCCGTGCATGAAAACGGAGACCAAAATGATGAATGCACCGAGGCGATCAGGGCTTGCAGTCATAACCTTGCTCATGTTCCTAACCGCTGCGCTCATCGCCGGTGAAGAAGAAAAAACGGGTAGTATTCGTGGTGAGATCGTTGACAAACACACCGGACTGGCCCTGCCCGGAGCCCATCTGCTCGTTCTCGGAACGCTACAAGGCATAAGCACAAAAAGTGACGGTTCTTTCGCGCTGCATCTGAAAAGCGGCACATACCGGATCGAAGCGCGCTGCCTCGGCTATCACTCCCTGCAACGTGAGATCGAGGTTGAAGCCAATCAGGAGCAGCTTCTCACTTTCGCGCTCGAGCCGACGAACCTCGATTTTCCCGCCGTTGTGGTTACCGGTACGCGCAATGAGCGAGCTCCGGACGATGCGCCTGTGGCTACGCGCGTGGTATCCGACCAACAAATCCGGCGTGCGGGCTGGACGGATTTGCGCGATCTGCTGGCCGAGCAGCCGGGCTTGAACATCGCACAAGATTTCTCAGGCAACGGCGTGCAAGTACAGGGCTTTGATCCGGACTATACTTTAATTTTGGTCGACGGCTCGCCCGTCATTGGCCGGACCGCAGGGACACTTGAGCTTACGCGATTTGCCGTGGGCAACATCGAACGCGTCGAAATCGTCAAAGGCCCGACCTCATCCTTGTATGGCAGCGAAGCACTGGCCGGCGTGATCAATTTGATCACACGGACGCCACGGGCGCCGCTCGCGCTCGGGCTGTCGGGCAAGTTCGGCGAGCTCAATGCACGCGAAGTTTCGACCCATCTCGAAATACGGCGCAACGGCCTGGGCGGATATTTCTATATCAATCAAAATCGCCGTGACCATTTCGATCTCAATCCACAAACGCTTTCGTGGACGGCGCCGGAATTTACCGATCGCACTTTGAGCACGAAATTGTATTGGAAAACCGGCGCGCGCACCGAGTTCACGCTCAACGGCCGCTGGTTCCATGAAGAGCTGCGCAACCGCGTCGGCTTGAGCGTTGACAATGCGCTGGTCAGCAGCGACGATCGCACCAACTTGACGGACTGGAATATTTCTCCAGTGCTCGATTGGCAGCTTTCCTCCTCGGCCAAACTCAACGGCAAGCTTTATTATTCGCGCTACACGGTTGACAACGAGCTGACGGCGCAAGACGGCGGCGCGCTGTTCGATATCAGCCGGTACGATCAAGCCTACCGCCAGGCTGAAACCCAGCTCGATCTGCTGCTTTCCCCCAAGCATTACGTAAAAATCGGCGGCGGCGGGATATTCGAGACCCTGGAGGCCGATCGCATCGCGCAGGGCAAGAAACATACGCAAAACTACACGGCGTTTGCGCAGTACGAATGGCTGCCGCATCGCCTGTTTGATCTGGTCGCCAGTGCGCGAATGGACGCGCATAGCGATTACCGCACGCACTTCAGCCCGAAATTCGCGGCGTTGTTCAAGCCCCATGAAAATTATCAAATCCGCGCGAGTGTCGGCGGCGGCTTCAAGGCGCCCACTTTCAGCCAGCTTTATCTCGATTTCACCAATCCGCAGGTGGGTTACAGCGTTTTCGGCTCGACCGGTGTGGTGGCAGGCATGCAAGAGCTGGTCGCGCGCGGCGAGATCAGCCAGGTGTTGATCGATCCCGCAACGATGGCTGCCTTGAACCCCGAAAGCTCGATCGCCTTCAATTTCTCCGTGGACGCCCAGCCTTTCGAGTTTGCCCGGCTGCGGGCCAATGTGTTCCGCAACGACGTGCAGGATTTGATCGATACCCAGCCCATCGCGCGCAAGACCAACGATCAACTCGTGTTTTCCTATTTCAATCTCAATCGCGTGTTCACGCAGGGCATTGAAAGCGAAGCACAAGTCGATTTCGGCGAAAATCTCGAGCTGGCTTTGGGCTATCAATACGTTATCGCCAAGGACAAGGACGTGATCGCGCAAATCGAGAACGGGGAGATCAACAAGACCGGCAGCTCGGGTCGCATTCGTGCGGTGCAGCCGGAAGAGTACGGCGGCTTGTTCAACCGCTCGCGCAACTCCGGTACGGCGCGTTTGACTTATAAAATGGAAAATGGATTTGTCTTCAATCTGCGCTCGATCGTGCGCGGCAAATACGGCCTGTTCGACCTGAACGGCAACGGCATTCTCGATGACGCCAGCGAATACACCGCGCCCTATGCGCTCGTGAACGTGCACGCAGCCTGTCCCGTGGCTAGAATCTTCGAAATCGCGCTCGGCGCGGAGAATTTGCTCGACTATGTCGATGCAGAGAGCCTCGCCGGTGCGCCCGGGCGCATCATCTATGCGAGATTAAGCTTGGATTGGAAAAAGAAAGACTGACGGGAGGTTTCATCGTGCGCCTCATAGGACGATTTGTATGTACCCTCGGCTTCGCGCTGTTCAGTTGCGAGGCTAAAACCATCGTCGATCCGCCCTTGCCGCCGGACACCTCCAGCCTGGAAACCAAACAATTCACCACCGGCAACACCGATGACAAGTGGGTTTACTTCAGCTTTGCAAGAAACGATACCGCGGCGATCGTCACACCCACCTCGTCTCAGGAATGGGACATTGCTTTCCGCCGCACGACCATCAAAATCAACGGCGGGACCAGCGGGCCGGGCAAAAGCGGCGTCGCCATGTTCAAGGGCGTCAATCTTGAAGACCTCAAAGAAGTGCCGGCGAATGCGCAGTTTGCGATTGATGATACCTTGAGCAACGGCTTTGCCATTCCCACGGGCAGCGACGAGGGGTGGTATAAATACACCGGTGAGCCCAATCATTGGATACTGGCGCTGGAAGATCGCGTCTTCATTTTCCGTACGGCGGACGAAAAATATGCCAAACTGAAATTCATCAGCTATTACAGCAACGGCCAGCCGCCGGCGCAGCCTTTGCAGACGAACAGTGGATATTACACCTTTAAGTTTGTCTATCAGAGCACCGGCAGCACGAAGTTTGAGTGAGATGATTCAATTTGTACTCATGGCGGATGGCGGGATCAGAAAGAAGCCATACGCGCTTGAGCCTCTGGCCTGCTCATCGCCAAAAGCCAAAAAGGACCTGATCGACGTATGGTTCAAATCAACAGAAAGGACTCTGCAATGAAGATTGGTATGAAAATTTGTCTTGTCTTAACGACGTTCGTTTTTGCCGGGCCGTTGCGGGCACAATCGATCACACTTTATCAAGAAAGTTTTTCCGGCGGCAACCCGGATCTGATATGGCTGGCGGCTGATGGTGTTTCACAAGTGCAAACCGCTTCGCGCAGCAATCCCAGCGGCGACAATTCGGTAGGCTACGTGGCGGGCGTGCCGGATTTTGGCAACACCGGCCAAATTCTTGCGGGTGCGCAAACGTTGAAAGACTACAAAATTGAAGCACAAGTTTATCTTACGCGCGCAGCAAGTGCCGGTTCGGGAACGAACAACGGTATTCTGGCGAGAATTATTCCGTTGCCCCAGGGTTTCAAGGGTTACGTGCTTGCCAGCGATTTTGACAGCAACAACCGTCTGCGCCTGCGCAAATTCCTCGATGCTCCCGCCGGCACTCCGCCCGCCGTCCTTCGTGATTGGAACGCCTTAGAGATTCCCGGCGGACTCCCCGCCGCCTCCGGCTGGCACAAATTGGGCTTGGAATTTCAAGGCAGCCAAATCAACGTTTACTATGACGACCAGCTCCTGCCAGGCTCGCCGTTTACGGATACGGAGGCCGACAGCGGCTATTTCGGCGTGTATTGCTTCGTTGGCTTCGAGACAGCCAGCGATAGCGCCAGCTATTTCGACGACGTATTGGTCAGCGGAACGAGCACCGCAGTCGATGATCAGCCGGTGGCCACTCCCTCAACCTTTGCGTTACTGCAAAATTATCCCAATCCCTTCAATCCTTCGACCACCATCGTTTTCAGCTTGGAAAACGCCGCTTTGATTCAGCTCGATATTCATAATCTCATTGGACAAAAGATTGTAACCCTGGCCAGCGGACTGTGGCCTGCCGGCGAGCACCGGCTTTCCTGGGAGGCAACCGGTTTACCTAGCGGTATTTATATTGCGCGTTTGCAAGTAGGAGGACCAACTCAAACAAAGCGGTTGATTCTGGCACGATAGGGAACTATGCCTGTTCTCAGATGAACTGGCGTAAGTGCGTGGCCTCATCAACACAGAATAAAACTCTGGGCACCTTGCACATTTCTTTGAACTTTTATTTCAACACAGCAGACACGGAGAACACGGAGTTTCACAGCGCGGCGTGCTCGCAACCCCCAAAAGCCTCACGCAGAGCTTCGCAAAGATTCGCAGAGACGTACCGGCCGGCCTAGTCTCTGCGAATCTTTGCGAGGCTC
>JBOHQX010000322.1:0-20799 GCA_050732395.1 bacterium | reverse complement strand
CTACGGATTTCAGCTTGTCTGAAAATCCGTTGTAGGCCGTTAGAGAGCAAATATGCAGTGCATGCATGGGTGCCTGTTAAAGCCAATGCATTCGAGTACGCGACAACTTCTTTTGAAAGGGCAGGGGAGACTCATGAACAAGAGGATAAGCGGAGGGAAACAGGTCTTTTGTTTAGAACCATATTGAGCAAGAATGCATAATCAAGGCAGTCGAGATCAAATTGGCGATCACGATGCAATTTTTTAGAACACTGAATTCAGAGCTTTCAAGCCGGTGCTTTACAACCTTCATTTTCTTGCGTAACACGTAAAACGAGCCTATGCCACCGGCCACACCATGCGACATGGCTAATAAAAACTCACGCATCACTTTGTTGAAAGTATCAAAAAATGAATCCGTGTAGGTATCCACTTGTTGGAGCCCCCGATCCAGGCCTGTCGTCGTTATGAGACCGAGCAAACTAATTGCAAGCCCCATCAAAACTTCAGTTGAGAGGCTTGAATGTAGGGAAGAGGTGGCTGCCGCATATCGCATGGCGAGAGACACGCACACAAAAACGAGCGTGATTCTCGGCAGGTAAAACTCCATATAAGCATTTAACCGATCCAGTACAATCAAAAGCGCAACAGCTCCTAGAACAATAGATATGGTCGTCGGCTTTACAAGAGTCTTGCTATTCACAAGCCCTGCTCCATTTTCGATGCTGTGAGGCGGCAACCCAACTTAACAAAAGCAAGGCCACGATCGCCAGAAGAATTTTAAATACTTTCGCAGCTTTCATTCTTCATAGTAGCCATCCTCTGCATCATACCAGTACAGGGTATACTCGGCCAGATGGTATTCATTGTGTTTCTCGATCCTGGAGAACCAAACTTCATCAATGGCAGCTTCTCCAGCCCTCAAAGTCCCAAAAATTGCTGAGCTCGATTCAATAATCGTGTTACCCCGCTTCAATTTGATGCCGCAGCCAACATTGTACGCAGTGGCACCGTCGCCAACATTTTCGACAGTCATGGCGATTTTTGCAGTTCCGCCGCCAGTAGCATCCCGTTTCAGAATGCCGATGATGGTGCATTTGGGCGGGGAGAAAAGGATGCCTAGCGGAGAATCGGCACTACACCCTGTGAGCAACAGGGCAATGCTAATGATAACGGCAAGATTGGCAAAGACCACAGCGTGTTTGGGCTTCATAAGTTCCTCTCATCCATTGATGATGATTACCTAAGTGTTCATAGGCATAAGCCCGCCGGCGATACTACTCATCTCGTGATTTGTTCTCCAGTGCATGACGATCGGGCTCCCTTTGCGCCTGGTTATGGTTTTTGCGAGAGCTTCAGGCAACTCCGATGCCAGGGATTCCTGGTACGAAATGAGGCTACTTTATGACTTATGATATCAAGGGATTAGTATTTGTCGCAAATACGTGGGGAATCGCCACATTCTGAAGCGCTGATGCATAGCTGATGTACACGATCTATGTGGATCATACACACGGAATGACTTTTTTGGGCCTCCACAGCGCGGCCCATCATAGTCGAGAATGATCAGAGTTCTAACCTCGCGGTTGGATTGAGTAAACCCTGTGCAAGAGAGTACAGTAAACGACGTACCGCTAGCTGGCATGTGCTGAGCTGTACTATTGGGCTGCCCGGCTTTGGTGGGGAATAGGGAGCACAAGGCCAATGCCAGATCTGGGCTTTGCGAAAAGGGTGGAAATGCCTCCGACTTGCGCATAACGCCGACGTGTATCTGCTGCGTCTCAGTGCGCAAGTCGGATTGTGCTTGAGGATGGCTTGTGAGCGATTCGAAATGCGCAAGCTGAACGCATCACGAACTACTCACTCAGCGAATTGGATTACTTCAAGAACGTCATTTTCTTTGCCAACGTCACCGCCGGCTCGCCATTGTCGCTCTCCACGATCATGCGATAGACGTAGATTCCTGCCGTCACCTGCTCGCCGGCATGATTCTGCCCGTTCCAAAATACTTCATGCAGCCCGGCGCTCATGTTCTTGTTGACCAAAGTCCGGATATTGTTACCCAACATATCGTAGATCTGGAGCTTTACAGTGCCGGATTGCGGCAAGCCAAAACTTATCCTGGTGCTGGGATTGAACGGATTGGGGTAGTTTTGGCCCAGCTCGTAACTGGTGATCACGTTGCTTGAGATGTCGCTTTCCTGCTCGAGCTCGGAGCTCGATTTCGAAAGGTCATCTGCCGGGTCATGACTCAGAATGCGGGCATGTTCCAGTACTTCGATTTCCTTGGCGCAGATCGTACCCTTGTGCACTGCACCGATGCTGACAACGACTAGGGCATTCGGTGCAATCAAAGTTCCACGAAACTGGGTTTCTTTTCCTAGATGAAACGGGGTGCTGCCTTTGTAGTTGATCAAAAGATCACGCGAAGTGCCCACGGCAGAATTGATCTTGACCGTGACTTCTTCGGATGAGCTCAAAATGTTTGCAACGTTGATCGTGACCGGGCCGGCACTGAGATTGAGCGCCAGCGTGGACTCATGTCCCAGCCTCAGATTATTCATCGTATACACGCCGGAGCTCAGGCGCAACACGCCATGTTCCTCGACGCGCACGACATTGTAAATGCCCGGAGGAATTCTGGCGATCTTGTCTTTTGTGATCAGGACGATTCGTGCGCTTGCAGGTGGGTTTGCAAAAGTCAAAGCCGGCAGTGGTAAGCCAGGGAAGCCTGCTCCAGCGGTGACGCCGCCGCTGACGATGGCGCTGCGGCTGATGTACACCTCACCACGGGCGGTGAGGTTGCCTTGGATGATGTTTTTCGGTTGGACGTTGATATTGCCCGCCGCCCATACATCACCGGCGTGCCGGCCGGGCCGTCCCATATCAAAGCGAACGTTGGCGTTTGATCCAATCAGACCCTCGGAATTCTTGTACTCATCGAGCTTGAGGCGGGTGTCGGCATAAAGCGTAAAGAAGTTTTTCACGAGCGCCAGCTTGGCATCATCAATATCGGCTTGCAGGCCGGCCAGCGTGGCGCCGGCGCCAATGACCCACCAGATCTCCGCGCTGCCACCATGCGGAACGACGCCAAGATCGGCAGCCAATGAAACGTTACGGTCGCCCACCGAAGGCGCCAAATTGCCGCCATTGAGCCCGTCCATAAAAGCAGCGCGAGCGGCGTCGTTGGCATTCGGTGAGTTGGGGTCGCCGAAGGCATTGATCTGGAAGTTGGTCAGATTGCCGAGAACCAGAGCCATTCCGATGTAGGGGCCGGCGCCACCCTCATTAAACTGATGCACCAAATTGCGCGAGGCGTCGAAATCGCCCAAATCGTTGGCGAAAGAAGGCTGAACATCGATCTCGAGGTGCTTGTACCACTTTACGTGCTTGGGGCCGCCGGTATTGTTGATCACTCGCGTCCGAACCAGGGTCCAGTTCGCGGGTGTGCCGTTGGCGCGAAGATCATTGATATAAGTGAATTGCTGGATTTCCAGGCCCGTGCCGACTCCGCGCATGATCGATGCCGCGTTTTCATTGAGGAAGTCGGCAGTCCGTTCGTCCGTCGGCCCATGCGACGGATCATAGAGTTTGAAGCAGCCGGGAACGATATCGGCGCCGGTGTCGTCACCATCGTCAACCGCGGTGCCGTCGTAGTAGCCAAAGTGTCCTTCGAAGAAATGGTTGGCGTCAGCATTCGGAATTCCCGGACGATACTCCGACCAGCCGCCAATACCAAAGTCGCCGGTGCCGCCACAGTTTGCGTCCACGACCAAACCATTCGTATGCAGAACTGTGGGCGTTCCTCCGGTCACGGACAGGGTATAGACTCCGATGTCGAAGGGCAAGAACGGTGAGGTGAGCGCCTGGAGAAAATATGTCCCCGGGGCAGAGAAAGTGAAGGTGATCTGTGCGCCAAAGCCGGGACCGCTATCGTCATCAAAGGCAAGCAGGCTGCCGTCCGCACTGTAGAGAATGAGAAAGGCGTCAGGTGGACCGAACGGCAGGCCCGGGGCGTCCATGTTGAGGGTGTACGTCGCACCGGCTGAAGGAACAGATAAGGACCAAAAATCGGTATCCAGTGCCGGGGCGATGCAGGCTGTCACCTTCGCCGGGCAACCTGGCGCCAGTGCGTTCGCCGTGGCAAAATCGTTGTTCGGCTCGGACTCATCCGTGGGAATCTGATCGAGAGCCAGCTCGAATTCACCGGCGCTGAAACCGCCAAAGCCCTGCAGCTGCAGGAAGAATGTGCCGGTGGAAGGCATGCAGAAGGTGAGCCGAGAATCCAGGCTGATCGGAAAATTTTCGTCGTCGGTGAGGGCCAGAACGGTGGTGCCATCTGTATCGATCAAGCTGAGAGTCGGATCCAAATCCGAACCAATGACGCTGGCCCGGACGTTGGCTAAGATAATGTCTCCCGCGGTGGCCGAAAACTTGAACCAGTCCTGGTCGGCGGGATCGATGCAGCCAGCGTTGACGCTGCCGTATACAATCGGGCCTGTGGCCGCGGCTGCCGAGTTGTTGGGCTCGTTGGGATCTTCGCAGCCAACCATGATGATGTTCGCTACTGCTGCAGGCGAGCTTCCCGCAATCGGAGTGAATTCGCAAGAATTATCGAGATTCGGATCAGCGCTTTCGTTCGCACCGTTGAAATATTCTTCGACTGCCACCGGGATTGGTTGAGTACTGAAGCCACCGGCAACGATCTCGTCGATGTAGATGACGTAATTCGCACCAGCGGTCAGACCGGTAAAGGTGTAAACGCCGGCAAATGCATCTCCGACAGAAAGCGAATAATCGCCGGAGAGGGCGGACACAGCGTCGCGGAGCGGATTTGCGACGTTGCGTGCGATCACGTTTACGCCGGTCAATGGGGTAGTTCCATTCGGCGCCAAGACTTTTCCCGTTATTGCGGGAAGGCTGAAGTAGCCGGCCTCCGGATACAGTTCTGACAGGGCAGTCATATCGTCGGGGTGCTCGACTGTAGCCGTGGCCAGCTCGGTCGCAGCATTAATAGAAAACGGATACATCGTTTCAATATCGGTGGCGGTCGGCGTCCCCAATGACGGGCAGCCCGTTGGCGCCGCGTTATCACCGAAAGCCAGGATCGCGCCATTGGTCTGCGAATGGGCGAGACCGATCGCATGCCCATATTCATGCGTGAGCACACCCTGGAGTATAGCGCCCGGAATTGGCGTGACATCACCGGGATCAACTGCCGCTCCGTTCAAAAAGGCAACGCTCTCCGCAATTTCCGGCGCATCGATAAAAAGGAACTCCGGCCCCGCAAAACCGAGCACACCACTGCCCGGGCCGAAGATGAGATCAAAGATGGCACCGTCGTCATCATGAACGACGTCGATGCCACCGCCATTGAACACTCCCAAGACCAGCAAGTCAAAATTGGTCTCGTCGATATCAACCCCAAGCGGCACACCTAACTCATTAGTGATATCCCCTGCAAAGGCGAGAGTCAAAGACGCGGTTGGCACCGCGGTCCACTCCGCCATGCTTCCGCTGGTCAAGGCGTCAGCTTGCGCCTTCGTCAGAAACCCTAGACCGCCGAGATCGGTTTTAAACGGTACATTGCCACCGAATTGTCCGGTGATGCGAGGCCCGAATGCATCAGGCACACCGGGCGCGAACAAGGACAAGGGACCTCCGGCGTGTAGCATACTCGCGCAGCAGAACAACGCGAGGGTACCAGCAAGCAACTGCAATCGCCCTTTGTTTTTTGTATTCATATTTATTTTTTTCATCGTTGTGGCTCCTACTTGTTACTCGAAGATTTGATGTTCAACCGCGCGTTTCACTGTTGCAATTAAGATTTTGGCATCGAGCGGTCCAGCCTTCTGGCTTAGAAGTGCTTTCTCCGCATTGTTTAGCCTGGCCGAATTGGCATTCATCCCTTCGAACAGGCCGGCATTGTTGAGCTCGTTGACTGCCATGCCATTCTCAATTGAAAACTTGCCCTGCGTGAGACCAACCGTCGTGCGCAGGCCGGATTGTGGCGAAGCCTGACCCAAGAAAACGAGCACGGTCTCGCCGTTTTGATAAAGAGGAAGGCCGGCGATGTTTTTGCCAGTGAGAGCCAGTCTCTTGCCGTTGCCCATATCGCGCGGCTGTAGCAGGCCAAACTGGCGATACTTGAAGGTGCTTCTGGTTAAAAGATTGCCCTTGATCGGTTCCACAACTTCGAAGGTATATTCGGTATAAGGGATGCGTCCATTCAGCATGTCGTCGCGCGCGCTGATCATTTTGCCCACAAAAATTACCCGAGCCAATTTGGTTAGGCTGGCGAGATTGCGTTGGACGATGGTCGTGCTGTAAACGTAGCTGGCAGAGACGCCAATTAGCGCCAGGACCAACGCGAGCATGGACGATTTTATCAGTATTTTTTTCATCTTCATTTCTCCTAATTTGAAATCATACGGAGTACGGGCCCGCAGTATTTTGGCAGCATCAGAAGGATTGCGCAAAACCCTCGCGTTCATTTTCCCGCTGCCGGTTACTTCGGGCTTGGCGCAGAGCCATTCTTTCCAGCAGGAGCGAGATCTTTTCCTTTCACTTCTTTCAATGCCTCTCGCAGGGCGTGCTGTCGCTCGGCAACCGGAAGCTGATTGACTCTCGTCAGGATCTCATGGCTCTTTGCACTTTGTTCCGCTCTCGCCAAAACGGCCGTGCTAGCCTTGCCGGCTTCGGCATTGCGGGCTTCCTGCAACACGGTAGAATTCTTCAACTCAAGAAACAGTGCCGCTTGCCGTTCGCTTGGCGACATGCGATTGACTTTGGCCAGAATACGGGCCTTCTCCGCGCCGCTCCGGGCTTGGTGTTCGGCCCGAGCTTTCACAGTCGCCTGCAAAGCCGTTTTGTCCTGCCCAGCCTCCTGGCTGACGGCGAGGAATGCAAGGCTTAGACAGGCTCCTGTGATCAAAATAGAAGCAGTCCTTTTGTGCATATTCTTCTCCTTAAAGTAGCGTGAATTCAGTTGAGACTTTGAGCAAGCCGAACACGAGGCTGGATTTCAAATGCGGCGCTTCATCTTCTAAGAACCAAAATGGGTTGCGGCTCGATCTTCCCCTAAGCACCTGAAGGTCAGGCAGGAGGTTGAAGCGGGTTCCGGACGAAAACGACGAATGCCTGCACGATCTTTTTCTCAACTCTTTCTTGTATGGGAGGTGATCGATGTAGACATTTTAGGAAGAGATGGGAGCTGGAGTTTTGGTAGGATTGCCTTCCAGCCTACCGTCGAAACACTATGGCATCGTCACGTAATGGCTCGAATCGGGAGAATAGAGAGAGAGATTTTCCAAAAACTGATTCTACCCTCCATTGTACAATTGAATGTGCCGACAAACGCGAAAAGTGCGGAAAGGGTGGGCAAAAATCTCGCCTGGTCGGAGCCGAAAAACCGCGCAACCACCATTTTAAATGCATAAATTATCTTTGGAATACACCATTCTGAATTCCTATATTATTTGTAATCTTCAGTCCTGGCTTTCCTGAACTCATTGGCATGAATCAAACCTCGGGATTTTTGCAATTGTTGCCTCGCTTTCAAGCGTTTTGCCTTTTCGCTTTCGCGGCCTTCGTTTGTTTTTCCATTGCCGGCGCGCACATTAGCCTGGGCTTGTTGGCGCTGTGTGTGCTCGTGCAAAACTTGAAGAACGTCCGTGCAGAAGGTACACCCGACGGCGGTCTGGCCGCGCGTTTCTCAGAGTTACGTTTAGGATTCGAATGGCCCTTGGCGTTTTTGGCATCGGCGGTGCTGATTTCCTCATTGCTCTCACATGATCCGATCGACAGCATTTCGCATCTCAAGAACCTTACCACCATCATCGGCGCTTACGCCGTCGCTTGTTCACTGCGCCGGCAGCCGGGGTGGCGCAAGCCTGCACTGTGGACCTTCTTGATCACCGCCACGCTTGTTTCGGTGTGGGGCTTGATAAAATACCTGCTCGGCCTGACGGTCAAAGTCCAGAGCACGCAATCGACTACGATGACTTGGGGCGCCATATCCGCGATGTTCCTATTATTCACGACTTCGGAGGCGTTCAATGCCTCGCTGGTATACGAACGTTGGTGTGCGCGAGTCTTTTGCGTGCCGCAGTGTTTTGCGCTGTTGTTGAGTTTTGTGCGCGGTGCCTACCTCGGGCTGGCGGCTGGAATTGCTTATCTATTGCGGCGCCAATGGAAGACGCTGCTGCCTGCCGCAGTGGCATTGATCTTTATCGCCGGCTTCTTGGCCCCAGCCTCCGTACGCGCGCGCTTCACGAGCATTTTCGACTTGCAGCACCCCTCGATCGTAGTGCGATTTGAACAGTGGCAAATCGGAGCAAAAATAATCGCTGACCATCCGTTCTTCGGCGTGGGCTGGCACGATCTCGCGCCGTTCACACGGCAATATGCGCAACCCGATCCGCGTTTGCCGCAAGGCGTGAATGATGATGTTTTCCACATCGGCCATTATCACAACACTTACATCACGCTCACGGTTTGCTCCGGGCTGATCGGGTTAGCCGCATTTTTGTGGTTGATGGCGAGTGTTTGGAAACAATTGGGCCTGGTTGCTGCTCAAAATGCGCATGCGGAAAACAAGGCACTGGCATGGGCTTGCCATGCAACCATGCTGAGCTTTCTCATCAATGGCATGTTCGATTGGACCTTCGGTGATGCGGAGGTTATCACCATGTTCTGGTTCATGATTGGTCTTGGGCTAGGGCAGAACAAGACCAGTTTGCCTCACGCAAAGACGACATGTCAAGTATGACGTTCCTGCGCAAGAGTTCCCTGACTTTGCTCTCCCGTGCCGGCGTACTCATTCTCAGTTTCGTGTTGCAAGTATGGATTGCGAGGACACTGGGCCCGGTGGGCAAAGGCGCTTTTGCTGTTTTCACACTGGTGCCGGCGCTGATGGCTCAACTCGCTAGCCTCGGTATCTTTAGTGCCTACATCTACCTCCTCGGGCAAAACCGAGCAGGATTCCGAGCGGCGGCGGAGAATGCTCTTACATTTTCTTTCGGTATCAGTGCCTTATTGATGGTGGTTTATGGACTGGCGCGGCCATGGATCGACGCCTTAATTTTCAAGACGATCTCGCTGGACATCACAGTGTGGCTTTTCCCGGCATTGCCGCTGCACGTGTTTTTCTTGGCGTTCAACACGCTCGCCCTGGCACGGGACGATTTCTTCAGTTACAATCTTCCGAATCTTGCGCGCCCGGCCTACATGTTGGCCGGTTTAGGAATCCTAGCCATTTTGAGCAGATGTAACCTTCTAACTGTGGTAGAGATCTGGGTTGCAGTTTGCTCGATCCTGGCCGTGCAATCCTGGTGGCTGATCCATCGGCACGAGCGTTTCGGTTGGGGTTGGCACGCCCATCTGTTTTTTGAGAGCCTCAAATTCGGCTGGCGAAGCCATCTAGGCACAATTTTCTATTATCTGGGTTGGCGCCTTGATTTTCTGTTGTGCAATATCTACCTTGATGCGCGTGCGGTGGGGCATTATTCCATTGCAACTCTGATCGGCGAGGTTTTGTGGTTCATCCCCAACACCCTCGCAGTGGTCTTGCTGCCGCAGACCAGCCGTTCCGAAAAGGAGCGATCGGAAAACTTGACGGCCCAAGTTTGCCGTTTGACATTTTTTAGTTCGATAGCCCTCTCGCTAGCTATCGTGATCGGTGCGCCATTGTTTGTACGGTTGGTTTTTGGCGAAGCCTTTTCGCCCGCGGTGCGATCCATTCAATTGCTATTACCGGGCATGATCATGGAAAGTGGTACGCGCATTTTGACGGGCTTTTTCGTAGGGCGCGGCTTGCCTCTGACCACTTCGATATCCGCGGGTTTGGTTGCCGCGTCGAACTTGCTGATCAATTTGTGGTGCATTCCCCGGTTCGGTATTGAGGGCGCCGCAGTGGCCGCCACGATCTCTTACTCACTGGGCGCAGTATATTTGATTCGCGCGTTTCATCGCATGACTGGATTTTCATATGTAAGCATCCTCTGCTTGCAGCACAGCGATGTCCAGTTGATGCAACAGATTTGGCGACGCTTGAAGAATTCTCTCACTCATGAACCACAAAAGCTCTGAGCAATATTCTTCAGTTTATGACCAACGCGTCGCGCTCGCCGGTTTTTCAACTACCCACGTGCAATTGTTGAATCAAATCAAGCCGGGGAGCACGGTGCTCGAGCTGGGCTCGGCTTCCGGTTATATGACCAAAGTGCTGGCAGAAAAGAGTTGCATTGTTGATGCCATTGAAGTCAATCCTCGAGACGCCGAAAAGGCGGCGCAGTATTGCCGTCATATGCTCGTGGGCTCGCTGGAAGATGACAAGATCTTCGCACAAGTACCGGAAGGCGCTTACGAGGTGGTCTTGATCGCAGATGTTCTTGAACACTTGCGCATGCCCGAAAGAGTGCTGCGGCAAATTCGGTCAAAACTGGCGCCTGACGGCGTGGTGCGTGTGTCTCTTCCCAATATCGCCTATTGGCAAATGCGTTGGTCTCTGCTGCGCGGGCGCTTTGAGTACACGGACACCGGCTTGCTGGATCGGACGCACTTGCGTTTCTTTACCCTGAGGACAGCCACTGAGATGTTCCTGAACGCCGGCTTCACCGTTGCTCGTGCCGAGGTGACGCCGCCCAGCATCCCGCGCTTCGGAAAACTGAAGGAGTGGGTCAAGCGCAGGTGGCCGACACTGTTTTCGATTAATTTCATTTATGAATTGCGTCGCGATGGCACCTGAGCTGAGCATCATAATTGTCACATACAATTCGCGTCGGGAAATAGGCGACTGTTTGACCTCGCTCGAAAGGTTCTGCAAAGGGGTCACGCTCGAGACCATCGTTTTTGACAACGCTTCTAAAGAGGGCACGGCGGATTGGGTGGCAGCAAACTACCCCAATGTCCGGCTGATCCGTTCGGCTGAGAATGTTGGCTTTGCGCGGGGCAACAATTTGGCCGCACAGTTCGCGCAAGGCCGTTTTGTGCTCCTGCTCAACCCGGATACCTGGGTGGAAGATGATCTGGCGCTGGCGCTCGTGCGCTTTATGGAGAACCACCCCGATGCCGGTGCCTGCACACCCCTTATTCTCCGTCCCGACGGTTCACGCCAGCGCGGCGCGATGCGTACTCTGCCGACACTTACGACGTTGTTCTATGATCAGGCCGGCTTGTCGCGGCTATTCCCACGCAGCCGGCGTTTCGGCCGCTATTGGATGACCTGGTGGGATCATAACGATGTCCGCGAAGTCGAGCAGGCAGCTGGCGCTTGCTTGCTGGTGCGGCGGGAAGTCTATGAAAAAATCGGCGGCTTCGACGAGGGATATTTCATGTATTATGATGATGTCGAACTGTGTCGCGCCATTCGGGAGGCCGGCTGGAAGATTTATTTCACACCCGAGGTGCATGTTTATCATTCCGGTGGCCAGAGCGCGAGCCAGGAAGTGCAGCAAAACTATGCCGCCTTGCATCGCAGCATGTATCTCTATTTTCGCCGGCATCATGGTCGCGTCGCCACTTGGCTGGCCAAGCTCATTGTCACGTTCGGCGAAGCCGGCAAGCTGGTCGTGCTGGCTTTCCTCATGCTCACCGCCAGGTTTCAGCCGCGTCCGGAATTTTGGGGCAGCCGGCGTGAGCAGTTTCTTGGCCATGGTCGCTTGCTGTTGCAGCATTGGTGGTACTAGGCAACCATGAAAATCCTTTTTGTCTCGCCCTATCCCATCCTCGCCGGTAGTAGTCGGTTGCGCATTCATCAATACCTTCCATATCTTGAAGCTCACCGGCACGAAGCCATGGTATGGTCCTTTCTGAGCATGGAAGGATATCGCAAGCTTTATCAGCGTGGGAGTTTCTTGGCTAAAGCCATGGCAGTACTGGCGGGGGTGGCCAGAAGTCTCGTTCTTCTATTGAAGGTCAGACGTTTTGATTTGTGCATGATTCATCGTGAAGCCGCGCCGGCGGGAGGGGGCTTGCTCGAGTGGCTCATTGCCAAGTTGTCGCGCCGTTTGATCTATGATTTCGATGACGCCCTTTTTGAGCCGAATGTCAGTGCCGCGAACCGGCGCTTTGCCTTCTTGAAATCGACCAGAAAAGTGGCGCGTTTGCTCTCGCGGTGTGACGCCGCCATCGCCTGTAACAACTATCTCGAATCCTATTCACAAAAGCTTGCGCGCAAGACTTATCAATTGCAAACGCCGGTCGATACACAACTCTTCAAGCCGTGCGCAAAGGCCGAAAACGCGAAGGTCGTAATCGGCTGGATCGGCAGCCATTCCACCGCACCCTATTTGGTTCTCGCCAGAGAAGCATTGCAGAGGCTCTGTGCCGCTTTTGCCGGAGCACTGCAGATCGATATTGTCGGCGCCGGCGATTTTCGTTTGGACGGAGTGCCAGCGCAATACAAACCCTGGCGTTTGGAGAATGAAGTAGAAGACCTTCGGCAACTCGATATTGGCATCATGCCCATGCCTGATGATCGCTGGACCAAAGGCAAGTGCGGCTTCAAAGCCTTGTTGTACATGAGCGCCGGCCTGCCTGTCGTTTGCTCGCCAGTTGGTTTTAATCGCGAGATCGTGATTCCTGGCGACAATGGTTTCTGGGCCGAGACTTCGGCGCAGTGGTGCGAGGCTCTTCAGCGGTTGGTGGAAGACCAATCGTTCCGGCGCCAAATGGGCGCGAGTGGCCGCCGTTTGGTGGAGGAAAAGTTTTCACTGGAAAAATGCGCGCCTCGCTTCGAGCAGATTTTGCGCGCGGTGGTTGAGATGGATTGACTCCAAGTGATCAATTGTTGATGAATAGTAATACAACGTTAAGTTCAAATGATAGTTCTAACCAAGCATTTCAGGCAGGAAGGACATGCATTCACGAGGACGCATGGCCAGTTTTTTTTGGTAGTTTTTGTGTTATCTTTCCTAAGCATGAAAAAAAATCACGCTCAGGGAATCTAACCTGCGACGCCACCACGCTTGGGCCGCGCGCCAAAGCTGAATCTTGCTTTTCGTCACATCGAGTGTTTACTAAACAACAATTGTTCACCACTTCTCAAAGAAATACTGTACTTGCGTCAGGTTGAAACTGCAGTTTCTTAGGACATGGTGTTTGCGCTGGCACAAGGAGCCGTCTATTGGTTGTGTTTGCCATTATTCTTCTTGTTGCAAGTAAGAAGTAGGGTGAATGCGCTCTTAGCTTTGGACCCACCAAGTTTCCACATTTCTAATCACAAGAAATACTCTTTTCGCGACAGATGGGCCTTTGGCTGAATAAGGTCGGGTTAAAGCGCTGATCTTTCTGAACAAAAACAGAAAAGCTTCAGCAGCCGATAATGACTGGCCACCGAAGCTCTTCTACTTTTTTATAAAGGCAAGAAAAAGTAGGAATATCGATGGTCTTTGTCAAATCTTTTTTGCGGTTGCTGAAGCCTCTCTCGTTAAATTTCATCATCAAACCAGCAAGAGAGGTCAAAAATGAAGCACCCTCAGCAAGTGAAGCTTGGCCATTTGGCGGCCTTCGTGTTGATCGCAGCCTGTTTTATATACACTGCTTGCGATACCAAAAAGGCAATTACCCCCGAATCAGAGGGAGTGATTGCTACTTTGAGGGAAGCGACACCTTACACGCTCGCAGACATTAAATCGGATTTACGCAAGCTCTTGACTCATTTGCAGCTCAATCCTCAAATCATCACCTCAGAGGTGTTGGCCAAAACTACAGGACGGCATGCGACCATAGCTAAAGGACGGCATGCGACCATCAACGATCTTGGTCTGAGCCAAAAATTCCCGCTGGAATTTCCTCTGGAGAATGGCAATACCTTCGAAGTCTACATCGAGTTGTTTAAGGGCTCCAGTGGAAACGCCGTCTCCGTGGAAGACGTCGAAACCTATCTCATTCTGGATTTGGATCGTTTTCCCGAAGAAGCTGGCGCGAGTAACTCCGACGAGATCAATTCCTTTGAGGCGCATGTTGCGGCAACCAGTTACAACAAACGCCAAGGACTTTATACCGGGGCGGCAAGCCGGCGTCAACTTGCCATCGATTGGAAAAATCCCACCGTGGATTATTTACTTTTTATTGTTGGCGGTGAAGAACGTTTATCTCAAGCGAATCAAGCGCTTCGATATCAAGAATGGCAGAACAGCCGCCCAGGGATACTCAAGGCGCAAAACAATCCGGATACGGAATGTTGGTGGATAACCTGGATGCGGGTTTTCACTATCAAAGACAATTTCAGCGGCGATGAATTTGAATTGTATTATGGTGGAAACGGGAATGAAGGAAGCGGATTCTTTGACGTCTTCAATTCCACGACCGGATGGGAATTTGATGGAGAAAATCACACCGATGCCTCAGGTAACACGAGGTTTTTCCCTGACATCTGGGGGATCACCGATCAGCTCCTAATGCCTCATCCAATTGCCATCGAAGTCCTAACCCCAGACAGTCCGGCTGGCTTTAAGCTTTGCGCCATTGAGGATGACTGCTCTGCTACCGTGCACAAGAACGAGGGCACAGGGTCAATCCCCAAAACGTTGAACGTGTACGATATTGATGCGTTTGCTGCTTTCACCCGTGAATATTATTTCAACATACAGGATAACTGCGGGGACGACGATGACATCTACATCAAAAGCGGCACCATCAGCTTTGGAGACTCTATTCATAACTGCGCCGCTTCCTATCCGAGCAGCGCCGACGTCAAAATTTGCTTACGCAGAGGTACTGTGGCACAGGCTGATGCCGGCTGGCCAGGTATCCCTTGTACAGCAGGCAATTGTGTCAACCTCTAAAGTGGTTTGAGGCAATTGCGGGACTCTTTACGAAAGACTGGCAGAGATTGCCAGTCTTTCTGGTTTCTTATGCGGTATGGCGCGATCAAATTGAGGCCGAGACGAGGTATGCATGGAGAAAAAGTAGACCGGCCTTTTCTATCCGTTTCCCAAGTGTGGATTTCAGCCCAAACCTGCCACCTGACCCCCACCTTGCTTTGATGTCATCCTTTATCTTTTGATCCTGGATGATTTCGGCTTGCATCCCATGGATGAAGAAGGTAAATTAATTTTGCTTGAGTTCTTGGAAGATCGGTACACCGGTAACCGGTACGGCCAACAAGCGACCTTGATCACTTCACAATTTCCCTCTGATAAATGGTATGGACTCATTGCCAAGTCGGATATTTTACTCATGAACTTCAGATACTTCTTCAGATTCGGGTGCACGCGCCGCTCTTGAAACTGACGGCATCTGGTCATCTCTGGCGTGAAAGACTGGCGCGGGCTTATCTTTGTCCGAAAGTGTGGAAGCCGCAACTGAACCGTCAGAAACAAAACTTGAAAGTGGCTGCTTCCGGCGATCGGCCGATTATTTTTTGCGTAGGCACTAAGGCAAAACTATTTAGAGCAACCGGCTATGTGCGGTATTTGCGGTTTCGTTGACAGCCCTCCTGATCTCAGCGCGGAAGAACTGCACGCTTGCGCGACCAGAATGTCAGGCTGCCTGCGCCATCGCGGTCCGGATGACGCTGGCAGCTGGGTCGATGCTGAAGCCGGTATCGCGCTTGGCCATCGCCGCCTGTCGATCATTGACCTCTCACCACTGGGTCATCAACCCATGTGTTCAGCAAGCGGGCGTTATGTCATCATTTTCAATGGCGAAATCTACAACTTCAAGATCCTGCGGGTCGAGCTGGAAGGCCTTGGCCATGGATTTCGCGGACGTTCCGATACTGAGGTCATGCTCGCCGCTTTCGAGCAGTGGGGGCCGCTGTACGCCACACGGCGCTTTAACGGCATGTTTGCCTTCGCGCTCTGGGATCGGAGCGCAAGGTGCATTTATCTCGCCCGCGATCGCATGGGAGAAAAACCACTGTACTATGGCTGGCAGGGCGGTACGTTTTTGTTCGCGTCCGAATTGAAGTCGCTGCGCCAGCATCCAGCATTCAAGAATGAGATCAACCGCGATGCGCTTGCGCTGTTCATGCAGTATAGCTACATTCCTGCACCTTTCTCCATTTATGCCGGCATCTTCAAGCTACCGCCGGGCACGCTACTGACGCTCGACTTTTCTACTGCAGAAAAAATTGCGTCGGCGCGACCCCGGCCCGTCGAGTATTGGTCTCTACAACGAGCGGCGCAACACGGCCTGCTGCATACTTTCACGGGCACCGAACAGGAAGCAATGGCAGAATTCGATGCGCTGCTGCGCGATGCCGTCAAGTTGCGCATGGAAGCCGATGTACCGCTCGGCGCATTTCTTTCCGGCGGCGTGGATTCCTCTACCATGGTGGCGTTGATGCAAGCGCAGAGCTCCCGGCCGGTTAAGACTTTTACCATCGGCTTCCACGAAAGCGGTTATGATGAGGCCACGTTCGCCAGACCCGTGGCGCAACACCTGGGCACCGAGCACACAGAATTGTACGTTACGCCGGAAGAAACGCGCGCGGTCATTCCCCGTTTGCCTGCGTTGTATGACGAACCTTTCGGAGATTCCTCGCAAATACCGACATTCTTGGTGGCCCAACTCGCGCGCCGGCATGTCACGGTGAGCCTGTCCGGCGATGGTGGTGACGAGCTCTTTTGCGGTTACCGGCGCTATTTCACCGGGCAGCAGCTCTGGAACACGGTGGGGTGGATTCCACAGGCGGGACGAAAAGCGTTGACACGTGTCTTGAAGGCGGTACCAGTGAAAGCGTTGAATAACGGCCTCGGCGGACTCCGGAGTGTCACCGCCGGGTTCAGTCGCCGCGGCGAAGTGGGAGACAAGCTGCACAAATTTGCCGAAATGTTAGTAGCGCGCAGCGCAGACGAGTTTTACGATCATCTCGTCTCATTTTGGCGGGTAGCGCCCGCGGTGGTTATCGGCGCTACCGTGCCGGAATACTTGTTCGCCGATTTCCCTCTTACTTTCAATCTGCCCGACTTCCCGCGCCGCATGATGCTGCTCGACGCATTGCTTTACTTGCCCGATGATATCCTGGCCAAAGTCGATCGCGCCACCATGGCGGTGAGTTTGGAGTCGCGCGTGCCCCTCCTGGATCATCGCGTCATCGAGTTTGCCTGGAGGTTGCCGTTGCGGATGAAGCTGCGTGATGGAAAAAGCAAGTGGCTGCTGCGACAATTATTGTACCAATATGTCCCACCCTCGCTAATCGAGCGTGATAAAATGGGTTTCGGTGTTCCCATCGATGCCTGGCTGCGAACACCTTTGCGCGAATGGGCAGAGGCGCTATTGAATGAGCAACGGTTGCGGCAGGAGGGCTTTTTCCTGCCGCAACCCATTTTGCGGAAATGGCGCGAGCATCTCAGCGGCCAGCATGAATGGCAGTATGACTTGTGGAACGTGCTCATGTTTCAGGCGTGGCATGAGCACTGGCGGTAGGCGGGCGATCCTAAAAAATCCATTGCAGGGCAAACAAGTGATGTTGCTTGGTGAACGAGCTCACGATTGAGGGGAGCGAGATGAGGTGTCCTTTGTACCAGGCGGTTGTGCTTTTCATTGAAAATGTGAGACGGCAGTTTGAAGCGAAGAATTCTGTACATTGTGACCGAAGACTGGTACTTCTGCTCGCATCGCCTTCCGGTTGCACGCGCTGCCCGCGACGTAGGTTACGAAGTTTGGGTGGCCACCCGTGTTGATCAGTATGAAGAAAAGATTCGCGCCGAGGGCTTCAATCTCATTCCAATTCAAATGGAGAGAAACAGTCTGGGGCCATTGCGCCAGTTACGCGACCTTTGCGAATTGGTTCGTGTTTATCGCCAACTCAGGCCCGATCTGGTGCATCATGTAGCCCTGAAGCCTGTGCTCATCGGTTCGTTTGCGGCGTGGCTTACCCGCGTGCCTGCCGTGGTGAACGCGATGGCCGGCTTGGGATTTGTTTTTGCAAGCGAGACCTTGAAAGCACGCTGCTTGCGCCCGTTCGTGAGCTGGGGCTTCAGATTTGTTTTAAATCGAGGCCATAGCCGTTTGATCTTGCAGAATGCGGATGACGTGAGATTGTTCGTTCAGCACAAGCTCATCGCGGCGAATCGTGTGAGCATGATTCGCGGCTCTGGCGTTGACGTGCGGCACTTTCAGGTGCTAGCCGAGCCGGAGGGCAAACCAACGGTCGCAGTGGTCGCACGTATGTTGCGTGACAAAGGTATCGTCGAGTTGGTTGAAGCGGCGCGGCTGTTGCGCTCACGGGGTTTCGAGCTGCGCGTGATTCTCGCGGGCGGCCGGGATCCTTTGAATCCAAGTTGTCTGGGTGAAGAAGAAATTCGTGCCTGGGAAACAGAAGACCTGGTGGAATGGTGGGATGAAGTGGCAGACGTGCGCAGCGTTTGGGCGCAAGCACATCTTGCCGTCTTGCCTTCGTATCGTGAAGGCTTGCCCAAGAGTTTGCTGGAGGCGGCCGCTTGCGGTCGCGCCATGATTGCTACGGATGTTCCCGGCTGCCGCGAGATCGTGCGCCATGAAATCACCGGGCTGCTCGTGCCCGCAAGGGAGGTCCCGGCACTGGCCCAGGCCGTGCAGGCTTTGCTGGCGAATTCCAGTAAGCGCAGAGCGATGGCAGTCGCTGCTCGTACCAGTGTAGAAAACGAATTCGCAGAGCAATTCGTGGTTAAAAACACATTAGATCTTTACCTGGAGATGACAGATTCGCGCCTCTCCTCAGTTGAAGTTGGCCAAGCAACAATCCAACCATCCAACAATCCAGTAATCCAATAATCCAACCATCACAGCTACGCCCGCTCAAAATACCTCGCCCGTTCCCACGTCGTCACCGCCTCCTCGAATTTGCGCTGCTCCGTGTGAAAGAAATGCAAGTAATGCTCGACGAGCGCTGCGCCGAAAGTTTTTCGCACAAAAGCGCTATTTTCAAATTCTCGAATCGCTTCTGGCAATGAATGCGGCACCTGCGGCAAATCGAGCGCGTTATAAACGTCGCCTCTGAACATCGGTGGCGGCTCGATCTTGTTCTCGATGCCATCCATCCCTGCTGCAAGCGTTGCAGCAAAAGCGAGATAGGGATTGGCATCGGCGCCGGGCGCACGGCATTCGATGCGCAATGAAGGGCCGTGGCCGACGATGCGAAAGCCGGAAGTGCGATTATCGGTGCTCCAGGCAATGCCGGTCGGTGCAAATGATCCCGCGCGAAATCTTTTGTAGGAAGTGGGGTAGGGCGCGTAAAAAACAAACAGCTCGCGCAAATGCTTGATCCAACCGCCAAGAAAATGCCGAAAAAGTATAGAAGATTTCAACGCGCCGAGCGATTCCTCGCCAGGAAAGAGCGGCTTGGTGCCGGTGCTATCCCACAAACTCGCGTGCACGTGCATGCCCGACCCCGCATAGCGCTCGTCCCATTTCGCCATGAAGGTAACTGAGCATTTTTGTTGCATCGCGATCTCTTTGGCCGCGTGTTTGTAAAGCACGTGGCGATCGGCCATCTCCAAAAAATCCGTGTAGCGCAAATTGATTTCCTGCTGCCCCGGTCCCCATTCGCCTTTGGAAAATTCCACCGGCACGCCCGAGCGTTCGAGATGATAACGAATCGCGCCGATGACGAATTCCTCTTTCGTGCCTTGCAAAATGTGATAGTCTTCGATATACTTACCCAGCGGCTCGAGATCTTGGTATTTCTTTTGTGCAGCTTCTTCATAAGTGTCTTTGAAAACATACAATTCGAGCTCAGAGGCGCCCATGGCAACGCAGCCTGATTGCGTGGCCCGCTCAACTTGCTGGCGTAAAATACTGCGTGGCGCGATCTGCACCAGGGCCCCTGTGTCCTCGTCGCATACATCGCATAGCACGATCCCGGATTTGTCCAGCCAGCTCGCGATGCGCAACGTGTTGAAATCGGGCACGAGTCGAAAGTCGCCGTAACCTTGCGCCCAGCTCGTAAAAGCGTAGCCCGGCACCGGATCCATTTCCATGTCGCAGGCGAGCAAATAATCGCAGGCGTGTAGCGAGCCTTCAAGTACGTGCTCTAGAAAGTATCTGCCGCTGACCCGTTTGCCCATCAACCGGCCATAAATGTCTGGAAACACCGTCAACACGGTTTCAAGGTGCTCGTCTGCGATCATCTGCTTCAGCACGGCTGTTTCCAGCTTTCCGCGCACAGCGGAGTTCGGCATGGCGATTCCTTTCGTCGGAGGTGATTTTCTTGAGGAAACACAACCCTATCGAATGATAAGAAAAAAATCATGGATGTCAATGATGATTTTGGCCGGCGTTCCGTGCGGCGAGGCACAGCGCTGATCCTTGCCGGCGGAAAAAGCAGCCGTATGGGCCGTGACAAAGCGCTGTTGCCCTTGGGCAATACCACTGTGATTGAGTTTCTCATGGCGCGATTGCGGCAGGTGTGTGAAGAGGTAATCGTCGTGACTCGACTGGAGCAGCCTTACTCCAGCCTCGGCGCAAGCGTGCTGTTTGATCTGATGCCGGACAAATTTAGCCTTGGCGGCTTGTACAGTGGCCTGCTGCAATCACCGGCGCAGGTGAATTTTGTCTGCGCATGTGATATGCCCCTGATCTCACCATCCGTGGTGAGCTACCTGCTCGAGCTTCTAACTGATTTTGATGTGGCCGTGCCCCGCCTCGAAGGCCAGGTCGAGCCGTTGTGCGCGGTTTATACGAAAGCCTGCTTGCCGGCCATTCATGCGCGTTTGCTTGCCGGCGATCTGCGCATGTCCGGCTGGTTCGATAGTGTGCGCGCTCGTTTTGTTGGGAAAGACGAGCTGCAAAAACACGATCCGAAGCTGCAGTCGTTTTCTAATTTGAATACAATGGCAGATTATCAACAATTGCTCATACGCATTGAAAATGAGACTGCAATTTAGGTAC
>JBOHQX010000321.1:0-15751 GCA_050732395.1 bacterium | reverse complement strand
GGCCGGGTCCCAATGGCCGATTTGATGGTCAATCCCCGGCCGGAGATGATCAGGCATATCATTTTGACACCAATAGCCTCGATATTCCGGATCCCGAAGCGGTCGAATTCAACTCCAACAGCGGCACACTGTATCTCACCGGTCGCGGTTCCAAAAAAGTGATCGAAACCACCACCTCTGGCATACTGCTCAGTATAATTGATATTGCATTTTTGAATGCAAAAAACCCGTCGGGTCTGGCTCAAGCTCCCGGCAGCTTCAATCCTGCACAGAAAAACCTTTATATTGTAGCCCGTGGAATTGACAATGACTCCAACCCAAACGAAAATGATGGTAGAGTGTATGAAATCTCCTTGGGAATCCCGCCGCCTCCTCTACCCAGCCTATCGATCAACGACGTAACGGTAACGGAAGGTAATGCCGGGACGGTGAATGCTGTCTTTTCGGTAACCTTATCCGCCTCCAGCAGCCAGACCGTGACCGTTCATTACGCTACTACCAATGGAACTGCTAGTGCAGGCAGTGACTATGTCGCCAATTCCAATACGTTGAGTCTCCCAACTGGCACGATAACCCAGACGGTTTCAGTGGTCGTGAACGGCGATGCGTTTGGCGAGGTCGATGAAACCTTCTTTGTCAATCTCAGCAACCCGACGAATGCCACTCTTGCCGATAATCAAGGCCGGGGAACCATTGTCAATGACGATCCACCACCGACAACGCTCGTGTTTAATCCCACGCACGATACCCGCGTGAAGTCCGATGCTCCAAACAGCAATTTTGGCACCGCGACCACATTGATACTCAAGCAGTCATCGTCGACGATGCAAAACTGCTATTTAAAGTTTGACCTCAGTGGCATGAGTGGAACAGTGCAAAGTGCGAAGCTACGCTTGAAAGTGACCACTGCCAGCAATAGTGGTGGATCGGTTTATGCGGTGTCGAACAATTACCTCGGGACTACCACGCCGTGGACCGAAACTGGCTTGAAATATACCAATGCGCCGGCGATCAGTGGTATGCCATTGAGCACGGTGGGTAGCGTGACCGTTGGACAGGTTGTTGAGTTTGACGTTACTACGGCCAGTATTGTTAACGGGACAATCAGCTTTGGCTTGAAAAATTCCTCTTCCACTTCGGTATACTACAGCTCGAAAGAAGGCGCGACCAAACCGGAATTGGTTATCCAACTAAGTTCGGCGTCAGAGGCAACAGCGGGTAGAGCTCCAGAGAAGAAGGAATCCGTGTCGCGACTGCCTGCACGATTCGAGCTTAGCCCGAACTATCCCAATCCGTTTAACGCACAAACCGTTATCGCATACGCCTTGCCCGAAGAGACAGCGGTGCGTTTGATCATCTATAATATCACCGGCCAAATCGTACGCACTTTGGTCGACGAATCGCAGCCGCCAGGATACAAGCGCATGTTATGGGACGGCTCCGATGCACATGGTCGAGAAGTGAGATCAGGGGTTTATTTTTTGCAGTTGCAATTCGGTGGGCAAATGCTGGCTCGAAAGATGATTGTGCAGAGATAATTTGAGTTCTAGGTTGGTGTGGGAGACGGTTGTCGTGGTTTGGATTCAGCTTGAGGAAAAAATGAATGCCATCAAGCTGCCCGTTGCCCTCTCCATTTCCTGATCGCCTTGGCGTGCTTCGGGTAATGGCTGTACGTGTCAAGCCGCAGGCGTCGCCGGAAGCGTGTTTCCCGCGTGAATTGTTCTTCAGGCACGCCTTGGAGATAGTCGATAAGCCGGCCGTGGGTGTCGTCCCGCTCTCGCATCACCTCGGAGAGGGACACGCCCTTCTTCTGCTCAGTCCTCTGGGCGTTGAAAGCATCGATGCCGCCGTATGTGGCGGAATATCGCGGCGGCTTCCCGCCGTCGAGGATGTGCGGCAGATGTGTCAGCGCCTCCTCCTCCCACCACGTCACGTGTGCGATGAGGTCTCTGACCGACCAGGCGCCGGTGACACCAGGCTCTATCAGCTCCGCATCCGTGAGACCGGCGTAAGATTCCTTGAAGTCCATCCATGCCTTGTCAAGTCGTTTCAGAAGTTGCTCTCTATCCATGGCTCATGCTCGCTTGTCCGGACAGATTCGATGTCATTCACTCGCCCTCACTTTGCGTCGTGGAAAATGATGCCAACCGTGTGACGATGCCCATGGCCGTGTTCCAGCGGTTGGCAATCGGCACCAAATGCGGATAGATCGAGGATCGCAGCCCGGAAATAATGTCCGGCAGCGGGTAGCTGAAATATTTGTACTCGCCACGACCAAAGCCGTGGCGGCTCATCACGATCCGGCTACGGAAGAAGTCGTCGACCGGATATAGCCCGACTAATGCGTCACATTCCTCTCCACGGATAGATTAAGTCCAACGGGTAAAACTTTTGGTCTTTTCATCCGTTGGTCTTAATCTATCCGTTGGTGATAAAAAATACGCCTTAGATATGCCCTTCAATCAACTCTCCGTCTTTTAAAATATCAGTCCTTCTCTTCGAAATTGCTTTCATATCAAATTACCATGGCACTAAAGCTTTTGGTTGCGCAATCGCAGCGCGTTGGCAATAACCGAAACCGAGCTGAAGCTCATGGCTGCGCCGGCAATGATCGGGCTGAGCAGCATGCCGAAAAATGGATAGAGGACGCCCGCGGCCACGGGAATACCGAGCGCGTTATAGACGAATGCGAAGAATAGATTCTGGCGAATGTTGCGCATCATGGCGCGGCTCAAGATGATGGCGTTGGCAATGCCACGGAGATCGCCCTTGACCAGCGTGATACCGGCGCTCTCCATGGCCACGTCCGTGCCCGTGCCCATGGCGATGCCCACGTGTGCCGCGGCCAAAGCCGGTGCATCGTTGATGCCGTCGCCCGCCATCGCCACCACACGGCCTTGTTGCCGCAATTGTTTGATGCGCGCATGCTTGTCTTTCGGCTCGACGCCGGCTTCCACCTCATCGATGCCGAGCTGCTTCGCAACCGCTTCCGCCGTGCGCTGATTGTCCCCGGTGAGCATGATGATCTTCAACCCAAGCCGATGGAGCTCTTCAATGGCAGCGGGTGTTGAAGCTTTGATGGGATCGGCAACCGCAAGCAGTCCCGCGGCTTTGCCGCCGATCGCAGCGAAAATCACCGTGTTGCCTGCGGCTTGCAATTGTGCGGTTTTGCGCTCGAGCCCTGCTGTCCCGCTCGCGCCGCGTTGCTGCAGGAAAGCAAGCTTGCCAACGACAGTTTCATGACCGTCGAGTTTGCCGCTCACACCTCCGCCGGTCGTCGAGGCAAAGTCAACAATCGCTCGCGGCTTCACACCGCGCTCTTTCGCGCCTTGCAGTACGGCCGCGGCGAGCGGGTGTTCGCTGTGTTGTTCGAGCGAAGCCGCTGCCAGGAGCAGCTCGCGTTCATCGAAGCCCTCGGCCGTTTCGACCGCCACCAGCCGTGGCTTGCCTTCCGTGAGCGTACCGGTTTTATCCACAACCAGGGTATCCACTTTTTCCATCACTTCAATGGCCTCGGCGTTGCGAATGAGCACGCCGGCGCGCGCACCGCGACCGACGCCAACCATCACCGACATCGGCGTGGCCAGGCCTAAGGCGCAAGGGCACGCGATAATCAAGACAGCGACGGCGTTGACAATGGCATACGCCAAACGCGGCTCCGGCCCGAAGAAATACCACAAAACGGACGTGACCACTGCGATCACGACCACCGCGGGCACAAAGTAACTGGAAACTTTGTCGGCTAAGCCCTGAATGGGAGCACGGCTGCGTTGCGCCTGTGCGACCGTGTCCACGATCTGTGCCAGCAAAGTGTCACTGCCGACGCGCTGCGCCAGCATCACGAAACTGCCCGTGCCATTGACCGTGCCGCCCGTCACCTTGTCCCCGGCATTTTTTTCCACCGGAATGGCTTCGCCGGTAATCATCGACTCATCGACGTTGCTTCTCCCCTCGACCACGGTGCCATCGACGGGAATTTTTTCGCCGGGTCGTACGCGCAAACGGTCGCCTACCCGGACCGCTTCCAGCGGCACTTCATCTTCTTTGCCGCCGCGAATGCGGTGAGCCGTTGGCGGCGCGAGGTTTAGCAATGCGCGAATGGCGCTGCCGGTACGACTGCGCGCGCGCAATTCCAACACTTGCCCAAGCAGCACCAGCACGACAACCATCGCCGCCGCCTCAAAGTAAATTCCTACCTTGCCGCCGTGCTGAAAAGAATGTGGAAACAAGTTGGGGAACAGCATCGCCACGACACTATAAAAATACGCCGTGCCCACGCCCATGGCGATGAGCGTGAACATGTTCAACTGCATGGTCTTGAGAGAACGCCAGCCGCGTTTGAAAAAAGGCCAGCCGGCCCACAATACCACGGGCGTGCTGAAAATGAATTGCAGCCACCGCGAGACATTCTCCTGCACGAGGGAGTCGATATGCAACCTCGGGGCCATGTGCGCCATAGCCAACAGAAAGACCGGAAGCGTCAGCGCCGCGCCAACCCAGAACCGGCGTGTCATGTCGCGCAGCTCGGTGTTCTCCTCCGTGCTGGCGCGCGCGACAGTTTTCGGCTCCAGCGCCATGCCGCATTTGGGGCACTCGCCCGGATGATCCTGCTCGATTTCCGGGTGCATCGGGCAGGTATAAATGATTTTCGCGGCGGGTCGCCAGGCCGGATTTCGCTCTAACGCCATCCCACATTTCGAACAATCGCCTGGCTCTTCGCTCTCCACGCCGGCACACATCGGACAAAAATATTTGGCGGTGAGCGCCGGCGCCACTGCAGCGCCGGAGCCGTTCGTGCAACAGGAAGGGGATTTCGCAGGATGAGCCTCAAGTTTGGAATGCATTGAAACTAAGTGCGGCTCATGGGCGCGATGCAGTTGGTGAATCGTCCCAGCCTGAGGCGCAACTGCAACGGTCGCGGGCTGGGTTAGAAATCTTTGGCGGCAATACTCGCTGCAGAAGTAAAACGTCTGCCCATCCCGTTCGGCGCGCAGGTTCGTACTTTCATCAACCGTCATGCCGCAAATGGGATCTATGGCCATTGCATCTTTCCTTTAGAGATTCTGCATGAAAAAATTGGTCATCAACGTGTGCAAATGCAAATCGGTATTGCCGCCGGACAGCCGATGATTGCGGCCGTGATAATACATCACCTCGAATTGCCGGTTGAGGTCCTGCAGCACGTTCTGCAATTGGACAGTGTTTTGCATATGGACGTTATCGTCGGCCATACCGTGCACCAGCAAAAGCTTGCCTTGCAAGCGATCAACGTGAGTCATTACGGAAGTGGACTTGTAACCGTCCTTGTTGTCTTTGGGCAAGCCCATGTAGCGTTCGGTCCAGATGGTATCATACAATAGAAAATCCGTCACCGGCGCGCGCGCGATGCCGGCTTTGAAGTGCGGCGCACCCTTGGTCATCGCCATGCACGTCAAATAGCCGCCGCCACTGTGTCCCCAAATACCGATGCGCTGCGCGTCCACATACGGCAAGCCCGCGAGGTATTTCGCGCCTTCCACTTGATCGTGCGTCGACCAGTTGCCCAGATCGCCGTACGCGAGATTCTTGAATTTCTTGCCCTGCCCGCCTGTACCGCGGCTGTCGATGCAAAAAATGATAAAACCCTTTTCCGTCATCAAGCTGTGCCAGAGAAGGCGATCTCCATCCCAGCGATTGACCACGTGCTGCGCGCCCGGGCCGCTGTAGCAAAACACAATGACTGGATGTTTTTTCGTTGAATCAAAATTTGCCGGCTTCATCATCCAGGCATTGAGCGGGGTGCCGTTGTCGGTGGTCTTCACTTTGAGAAACTGCGGTGCAACGCGCGCATACTGCGCCAGTGCGGTGTTTTCATTCTTCTCCAGCCACCGCACGAGATTGCCGTCGGTCTTGCGCAGGCTGATTTGTGGCGGCGTTTTGGCATCTGAGAATGTGCCGATCACATGTTTGAAATCCGGCGAGAAATTTGAAGCATGCCAGCCTGGCCGTTGGCTCAATCGCTCGAATTTCTTGCCGTCGAGGCTGGCGCGATAGACATTTTGATCGACCACGCCGTCTTTTTTGCCGGTGGCAAAAAGCCAGCCGTTTGTTTCGTCGAGTCCGTGCAGCGCCGTCAACTCCCAGTCGCCGGTTGTCAACGGATAGAGAAGCCGGCCGCTGTAATCGTACAAGTAGGCGTGCAAATAACCGCTGCGCTCCGAAGTCCAAATGAACTGCTCTTTCTTCTGAAGAAAAATAAGGTCGTCGCTGACATCGACCCAACAGGGATCTGTTTCGCTCAGCACCACGCGTGTGGCACCGGATTGCACGTCGGCGAACATCAAATCGAGCTTGTTTTGCAGGCGATTCAGGCGTTGAAGCGAAAGCACGGCGGGGTTGGGCGTCCACTGAATGCGAGGAATGTAAATATCCGTCTCTTCGCCCAGCTCTATGTCGTGAGTCTCGCGCTTGTCGAGATCACGCACCCGAATTTCCACGAGCGCGTTCTTTTCCCCGGCTTTGGGATATTTCAGCCAAAAAACCGAAGGATACTTTGACATCATGTCTTCAATTGGAAAAGCCGTCTCCCGGGCTTGATCGAGCCGCCAAAACGCAATGCGCTTGCCGTCGGGAGACCAGAGCCAGCCATCGGCGATGCCGAATTCTTCTTCATAAACCCAATCGAACTGGCCGTTGATGATATCGTCGCTGCCGTCGAACGTGTGCTGGGTTTCCAATCCCGTAGCCAGATCGACGATGAAAATGTTGTTGTGGCGCACAAAGCCAATTTTACTGCCATCGGGCGAAAATTTTGCGTTGCGCTGCATACCCGCGAGGCCGCTGAGCGGGCGCAGCTTTTTTGAAGTGAAATCATAGACGTAGTATTCTGCCTCGGTCGAATGCCGCCATATTTTACGCTCTCCGCTGGCGATTAACAGGTGCTTGCCCGTGCTGCTCCATTGATATTTGTCGATGGATATGGTTGTGCCGTTCATCGACGGGGATAAATTTGCACTCGAGAGCAAAAGTGTTTCGTTGCCGCTGGCGACTTCATGTTTGTAGAGCTCGCCGGTTTTCAAATAAGTGAACGCCGAGCCGTCGGGCGGCCATTGCACTTCGGTTAATGTACGGGGCTCCAGTTCCTTCGAGGCGAAGATCGCTTCCAACGTCAAAGGCTTAAGGGATTGGGAGAACGCGGAGCAATAAAAGAGTACCAGAAAACCATAATAGAAATGGTTCGCACCGCGGAATGATGAATGCATGATGCCTCTTCTCCTTAATTCATGTTCTCAAGCCAATTCACAGCCTGGACATGCTCACGCAGGGTAGGGAAGCTGTGCTTTTCTCGTTTTCTCGTTTTTCTCGTTCCCAAGTTTTCTCGTTTTTCTCGTTCCCAAGTTGTACTTGGGAACGCGCATTGCAGGGAAGCTGTGCTTCGCACCTCATGGAGCCTGAATATCGTTTAGTGAAGGCCACATCTTTGCCCGCTATTTCGTACTCGTCTCGACGTTTCCAAGTTGTACTTGAAACGTCGGGAGCGCAGATTACGGGAAAACTTTGCTTCGCATAAAATTAAAGCGAAAAACAGCAAACAATCAAGTTCAAACAGTCTTCTTGCTGACAATCACTGCGATTTCTTAATTGGGTTTGAATTCGATTGGGCCGGCATTCGCGGATGAAATCTTCAGAGTGTTTACACAACAACATCCGAATCTGGTATTGCGATATGCAAATGCCAATAAAGAGGTTAGAAAAATGATCATGCGCGCACAGAGCCAGCAGTAGCACTATACTCAGGGTAATAAAGAGAAGTGTACACGATATGCGCTGATAAAAAACTTCTCCCTTCCCCCAATGACTCATTCTTGTCCGGGGGATTACAGGTCGACTATGGGTGGCACAAACTGGCTGGACTGTAGCGTAAAAGCGGTCCTATATCCGATCAGGCAAATGGCCTCAACGTCCTTCGTAAAGGCCTAAACATAAATCTTACGCATTCCGTATTACGCCTTAGGCCCAATACCGTTCACTTAAGCGTAAGGGTTCTTTGAAAAATAGTAGGATGGCTCCGTTTTTTGAGATTTGGTATATTGGTTTGGATACCCATACCAAACCAAGGAACCATCCTATGCGATTCAAATTGCATGTGCTCCAGGCGTCCGTGCATTTTGCGGAACAAGTGAATATCCCCGCGCTGAGCAAGATCATATCCTCGCGGCACATTGACAGGGTTTTGGAGCAAACTGGCAAGCGCGAGCAGCGTTGCCGTAAAGTGAGCGCGGCTTTTTGCATTTGGTTCTGCATCGCTTTGAATTTGTTTTCGGATGAACCCTACCAACACGTCTTAAGCAAATTGGTCAAGGGGTTGCGTTATATTTGGTCGGATCCGAATGTCGCGTTTCCGGTCAAAAGCGCGTTATGTGCTGCGCGTTATCGCTTGGGTGTCAAGCCCGTCGTCGCCTTGTTTCATCAAACCGCCAAACCCCTGGCCGATTTGGGGGTGGCGGGCGCGTTTCTGTTTGGCTTGCGCTTGATGGCCATCGATGGAAGCACCGAACTCTTGGCGGATACGCCTGAAAATGTCGCTTACTTTGGTCGACACACCACCGGCCGCGGCACGAGCGCCTTTCCGCAAGCACAGGTGGTCTATTTGAGTGAATGTTGCACGCACGCGATTGTTGACGCCGGCATGTGGCCTGTACATACCAGTGAGCGCGTCGGCGGACTGCGTCTCTTGCGCTCTCTTGAGCCGGGGATGCTCGCCCTCATCGACCGCGGTTTTTTCAGCTACACCATGGTGTATCGCATCGTGCATGAGCGTGGCGCGCACTTCTTAGCGCGCGTCGGTGCGCATGTGACGCTTAAGCCGGTCGAGTATCTCAAAGACGGCAGCTATACCGCTTACCTTTATCCTTCGGACTATCGTCGTAAAAGGGCGGGTGAGCGGATGCTCGTTCGGGTGCTGGAATATACCCTGTCTGATCCCCAACGTCCGGGCTACGGCGTCGTTCATCGTCTGGTGACCTCGCTGATGGACCCCGAGCACGCACCGGCGATGGATTTGATCTGCGCTTATCATGAACGTTGGGAACTCGAGCTCGCCATTGATGAAATGGAAACCCATCAACGCCAGGCCGGAACACCCTTGCGCAGTCGCAAACCCTTGGGCGTGATTCAAGAATTTTATGCTCTGCTGATCGCTTTTAACGCCCTTTGTGCCTTGCGGCTACAGGCTGCGCTCTTTGCAGGCGTCGATCCCGATCGCATCAGTTTCGTCGTGACGCTGCGCAAACTCTGCGAGTCGGTCGATCAATTTCAACAAACCGCTCGTCAGCAACGGCCGGCGCTCTTCAAACGCTTGTTACAAGACATTGCCAATGAACAATTGTCTCAGCGTCGCCCGCGCAGTAACCCGCGGGTCGTCAAACGCAAAATGTCCAATTTCCTGTTGAAGCGGGAGCATCACCGCCAGTGCCCACAGCCTGCGACCAGCTTTCGCGATGCCGTTCAGATTCTTAAGTGAACGGTATTGGCCTTAGGCCTCATTTCAAGAAAAGCATTTTCCTCGCCTGCATAAACTCTCCAGCAGTGAGACGATAGAGATAAATTCCAGAGGGCAAAACCTCGCCCTCGTCATTTCGGCCATCCCAGGTTACGCTGTAATCATCCGGATTTTGATCAGCATGCACGAGCGTGCGTACGCGGCGGCCCAAGTGGTCAAAGATCTCCAAACGCACGGCCGTGAGCCGGGGTAGTGAATACAAAATCCTCGTAGCGGAATTAAAAGGATTGGGATAGTTCGCGTGCAGGGCAAAGTCTACGGGCAGGCCACTTTCCTCCGGCGCCTCCTCGGTCACCGCGTCCGTGCCTACGCGTAGGCTTTCTTCGAGCGCGAATATCGAGCCTGCGAATGCGTTGTCCACGGCTTGCGCACTCCAGTAGTACGTGCCTGGCGCAAGATTCTTGATCGTCCAACTGTTGCGATGATTGACATTGCCCAATTGCGGCTGACGGCGGTACCCGGTTGAGGGGTTTGCCATTGGAGAAACAATATTCTCTCCTCCGGGGAACGAGCCGACGCGCAGATTATAAGTGAGCGCAGGTTGCGCGGTTTGTGCATCCTGTGATTTACTCCAATTGAAACTCACGGAACTGCCGGAGACGACGGCCGAGAGATTTCCAGGCGGCTCTGGCAGTGTGTTGATTCCAGCGATGATATTCTTATAAACCAAAGTCACCGGGGCAGCAGATGGACTTGTTGACCAATATCCGGCTAGTAAGATGTCTAAATCACTGTCATTATCATAATCGCCCCAGACTGCGGCTCCAGAAAAGCCGATGCCCAGCAACGACGCGCCGATATCTACGAAAGACGTCCCGTCGTTACGATACACTCGTGAAATCTGCTTTTGTTCGGTCGAGCCAGCCACAAGCAAATCGAGATCCCCATCATTATCATGGTCACCCCATGCCGCTTCGCCTGCGGAGCCGGAGATGAATATTCCAGTCGCTAAAAAACCGCCGAGCTCATTTCTGTAAATTCTGGTGAGTATTTCGATACCGGTGCTGCCACTCAGGAGAATATCGAGGTCGCCATCATTGTCAAAATCACCCCAGGCGCCTGATCCATGATAGAGCCCAGGCAAGCCCGCATGAATATCAACGAAGCCTTCATTGGTAGCTGTATCATTGCGAAGAACCTGCGAGCTGGGCAAGAACATGTTCGTACTGCCCGCTATCAATATGTCCAAATCACCATCGAGATCATAATCTCCCCAAACCGCGAAGCCGTGTATTTGTGGAAGTTTAGCATCGAATTCCACAAAACCTGCCGGTTCATTGCGATAGATTCTGGAAACTGCAGCCGTATCATTCATCAATCCTGTGAGCAGAATATCCAAATCGCCGTCATTGTCGAAATCGCTCCAACTTGTGGAACCGCTCCAAACGCCAAATAAGCCTGCATTGCGATCCACGAAGTCTCCGTTCCTATTTTCATAAATCTTGGAGACTGGTCTCACCGGCACGTGTTCCGGGTTGCTGTTGCCGGATAAGAGAATGTCGAGATCATTGTCGTTGTCATAATCGCCCCAGGCTAAGTCGCCGCTCGTTACTGCAGCAAAACTGGCCGGGTGCTCAATAAACGCACCATTTTGGTTTCGGTAAATTTTAGTGATGGGCGTGGAGTTCGGAAAAATCCCGTTTTCGCCGCACAACAGAATATCCAGGTCGCCATCGTTATCGTAGTCTCCCCAAGCGGCGGCAGCAAGATGCACACCGGGCAACGACGCGGAAATATTGACAAAAGAGACGACGGCAGTGGTGTCGCAGCTTTCGGCTGCATAGTCCGAAACGCCCATTAGATCGAAGGCGCGGACGCGATAACAGTATTCTGTAGCAGCACCCAGGCCGCTGTCCGAGAAAGTGGTCACGTTTGCAGGGACGACGGCCCTCTCTTGATAAACGCCTGTGCCACCTCGTTTGCGCTCGAGGCGATACCCGTGTTCCGTGCCGGAATTATCCTGCCAACCCAGTTCGATTTCAGTCGTTGAGAGGGCCGTGACGAACAACTGTGAAGGCGCTGCCAGGCGTATCTCGAAGCCGTTGTCGAGCGTAAGTGAGCCGTCGATGTCGCTGTGCACAGAAACGTTCCACAAACCGGGCTGGGCAGAGGGCGGTATGCTGAAGTCCGCGCTCAACGTGGTGTTGTTGAGCTGAGAATAGCGCAAGGCCTCGATGGTTCTGCCGCCTCGGCCTAACCACACCCGCTGCGTCGCGCTGCCCTGAGCAAAATGCGTGTTTTGACCGCTGATGACTAGCGTCAGCGATTGTGCTTGTTCCGCCTGGCTCGGGTTCACGGCAGTGATTTCCGGCCGCGCAAAAGTGGTGGCGCAACTTTGGTTGGAATAGGCGGAGTTGCTCACACCGCTGAAGGCGCGCAGGCGATAGCAATATTGCGTGACTGGATCAAGCCCGCGGTCTCGAAAGCTGCTGACCTCGGTCCCCAACGTAGCGATCAGCGCAAATGCGCCAGCCGTACCGAGCATGCGCTCGATTTCGAAACCTAGTTCGGTGCCGGAGCGATCGTTCCATTGCAGCAGGATTTCATCGTTCGCAACCGGCGAAGCGACAAGATTGGCAGGGGAGCCAAGATCGAGGGTGAATCCGTTTTGCAGCGTCAAAAGTCCATCGATATTGCTGTGCACTTGCACGTCCCACGCGCCGGCAACCGCGGCGCTGGGCAAATCAAAATCAGCGTTGAGAGAGGCATGGCTGACGGGCGTGAAGCTGCTGGCATTGATGGTGGTGTTCCCTCGGGCAAGGCGTACAGACATCGTGCTGCCGCCTTGTGTGAAATTGGTGTTTTCACCCAATATATTGATCGTCAAGTACTGGCTTTGCTCACCGCGATTCGGATTGATGGAAATCAATCGCGCCTGGTTCTGCGTGGTAGCACAACTCTGGTTGGAATATCCGGAGTTATTGTTCCCGCTGAACGCTCTGATACGATAACAATATTGGGTCAGAGCGCTAAGAGGATGGTCTTCAAAGACATTGGCGTTTGCGTCTGCCACGGCGATCTCTTCGAATGCACCTCCCGTGCCAAGCCGGCGTTCGATCTTGAAACCTTCCTCCGTGCCGGAGCGATCGCTCCAGGTCAAATTGATCTGCGCACCAGAAATTGAAGTCGCGTTCAAATTCTGGGGCACTCCTAGATTAATGGTGAAACCATTCGCTAAGGCTAAAAGCCCGTTCAGGGTGGTTTGAACCTGGACATCCCACAAGCCGGTGGAGGCAGCGCCCGGCAGGTTGAAATTGGCATTCACAGAAGTATTGCTTGTAGCCGTAAAGCTGCTCGCAAATATCCTGGCATTGCCTCGCGCAAACCAAACAGACTCGGTCGCGCTGCCCTGAGCAAAGCGCGTGTTCTGGCCGACAATGGTAACGCTCAGCGACTGGTTCTGCTGGCCGGAGTTGGGATTCACGGAAGTAATGCGCGGGGGCGTCAGCGTCGTGGCGCAGGCTTCGTTGGAGTACACGGAATTGTTATTGCCTTCGAAAGCGCGCACGCGATAGCAATACTGCGATTGCGGCATCAGCTGCGGGTCGAAATAGAGCGTTGTGTCGCCGCCGACGATTGCAATTTGTTGATAGGTGCCGGACATGCCGAGCTTCCGCTCGATCTTGAAACTTTGTGCCGTGCCGGAATGGTCGGTCCACTCCAGAATCATCTCGCTGCCGGACTGCGCTCTTGCAGTCAAATTGGTGGGCGCTCCCAGGTTAATGGTGAAGCCGTTTTGCAGAGTGAGGAGGCCATCCTGGCCGGTTACCACTTCAACATTCCACAAGCCGGCGGCAGCCGTGCCGGACAGATTGAAATTCGCACCCAGAGAAGTATTGCTCGTCGCACTGAAGCTGCTGGCGTTAATGACGGTCTGCCCTCTGGTGAAGCGCACACTCGTTGTGCCGGTCGTGCCGCTGCCCTGCGCAAAATGCGTATTCTGGCCGAGAATGGTGACGCTCAAACTTTGGCTCTGACGGCCGTTGTTAGGGTTGATCGAAGTCAGACTCTGCGCGATCCCGGCAGAGTGGCAAATGCCACTGATCAGGAAAAGTTTTAGTCCCGTTTTCATAAGTACCCCGCTTCGGCCAATTTGGTTTTCACGATTTGTAAATAGGAATGCACTTTGGGATTCTGGCTGGCTGGATCACAGCGCCGCAGGGTTTGATACGCCTGTTCATAATCCTGCATGGCAAAATAGACCGCGCTCAAGTTGAGCAGCGTCTCTTCGTAGTGCGGCGAGATTTCCAACGCCTTTTGATACATAGCGATGGCACGCGCGTGTTCGCCCGTCAACTCATAACAAGTCGCCAAATTGTTGAGCACAAATAAATGGTTCGGATGCGCGGCATAGGCGGCTCGAAAACTCTGCAAGGCCTGGTCTGTTTGATTCAAGGAGAAATGGGCCATGCCCTTGTACCAACTCAAAGGAGCCGCCGTGGGATCGAGATTGGCAAAGCGCGATTCGGCTTGATCGATCTCCGTGACCACGCGCTCCCAATCGCCTGCCTCGCGCGCGAGCAATGCCGCATGGGTGTGCATCTCCGCCAGACAGCGCTGATAGCCGATCGCCAACGCCGCGAGCACAACTAGGAATGCGCCTGCCGCCAAAGCCGGCTTGAGGAACCGCGTAGGCCTTTGCGGCAAAGGGAAGAGCCGGTGATAGCTCGACAGGATCACGGCCAGAATGAGAATCAAGAAGATCGCATGCTCGATGCGTTCCTTGGGAAAATCGACCCCGGCAACGACGAGATAGCCCAACATACCCCACGACATCAGCAATGCCGTAAGCCGCTCGCCGTGGTTGTTGGAGTACTTCATGATCTTAAAGGCATAAAAAGCCGCGACGCCGAAAATTGCGAGATAGGACAATAGTGCCACCGGTCCGGACTCCGACCAGACCCACAAATAATCATTGTGCGGTTGTTGAAAATGGACGATACCGAATTCCGATCTCAGCCCGGCGGTACCGTAGCTCGGAATGACGATCTTCCAATTCCCCAATCCCACTCCCAGCACAGGATGTTCCCGAATCATGCGCCGGGTTCGAGCCCAAAGCGCGAGTCGTTCATCAACCGATGATCGCGGGCGAGCAAAGGCTCCAGCCACGCGAGCCTCCGCACTAACCTGCCACCCATGTGAGATTGCGGCAAACGAAGTGATGATGACGGCCAGTGCAAGAGCTTGCAGTAAACGTCTGCCCCAGCGCGATTCTTGACCAGCCGCCATCCTGAGACTTCGACGCTGGGTTGCAAGACACGCGGTCACACCGAGCGTTGCCACGAGCAGCGCGAGCCAAACGGCACGGCTATGAGTGACCAACAAACAAAAATTAATCAATGCAAATGCCGCCAGACTGACGCCCCTCCAATAGCCCTCGAAAGCGAGCACACCATAAAGCACAAATGCGCACATCAACAACAAAGCCGAAGCGAAAAGATTCTTATTCGCCATCGTGGCATAAACGAGATAGTTGCCGGGAATCGAATTGAAGGCGAGAAGAAAGTACTGGCATATGCCGACGATGGTTAGCACAATCGCGGCAAGAATCATGGCCTTGGCAAGCAGCGCGACGCCGTGCCGGTGAGCGCCGAGAACAGTGGAGGCGAGAAACAAGAAGCCGAGGGCCAGGAGTATTTTCAGCAGCTCGAAAATCCCCTCGGCGAGGTTGATTGCCTGCGTCAGGGAGATTGCTGAGATCAAAGCGTAGCTTCCTGCTGCCAGAAACAATGCTCGCTGGGGCAAGCTGAAATCGATGATGAAGCGCCGTTGCCGGTTCAGCACAATAAGGGTTACGATAAGGAGTAAAATTATTCCCGCCCAGGCGGTAAACCGTGGAGTTAGAGCCGGATCGATCGTGGCGCGGGAAAAGAAGAAAGGAATAAATCCCACCCCACCGATCAGCAAGATAGCAAGAAGCAACGCCTCCGCCGAAATGACGCTCCGCTTTGCCATATACTATCCTGTGCGAGCCATTTGTTTTACAGCTATGGTCAAAAGTGCTCGATTTGATTTTGCTCAATAGGTAAGATAATGTCAAGCTTTATTTTCAACAAACATACTGTAGTTTGGCAATTTTTAGCGTTCTTTTTCAAAAATTGGTTGATATTTCCAGCCAATCGTAGGCTGCGGGCAGACTACTCCTTTGCCCCGGTCGCCTTCGTCTTGTGATGTTGTGTACTTTGCGGTCAAGCCGCTTGTTTATACCAA
>JBOHQX010000320.1:0-15890 GCA_050732395.1 bacterium | reverse complement strand
CCGGTGCTTGGTTCGAGGTCATGCCAACTTTCAGGAATACACGATTGTTCACTGCAGCCAAATCCGAGCAGCTGATTTTTGAGGTTCGCACGCGCGATATTTTTGGCTTTGCGGGCACGGCCAGCGCCCCCGTCGTCGTGCAAAGCAACAACGACATGGTGCTGGATCGCAACGTGTTCGAAGCGGATCGCGAAGGCCCACTGCAAATCAAATTCAAACTCAGCTCCAATCGGCACGCGCGTTTGGAGGTTTATGACCTGGCCGGCCATCACGTCACGACCCTGAGCGACGCGCCTTATGCTGCCGGTTGGAACACGCATTCGTGGAACGGCTTTATCACCGAACGAGGCTACCCCGCCGGCAGCGGTGTGTATCTGATTACGCTGCGCGCCGGCGAATATGATGATTGGAAAAAAGTGATTATCGTACGATGAAGATGACAAACTCACACTTGCGCTTGCGCTTGCGCTGCCGGCTATATCTGTCATTCTGTAAGAATCTTCCCACTTACTGGGCCCGACTCCAAAGTAAACGGTATCTCCAGTGCCCGGGAAGATTCCTACGGAATGACAGATTGAAGGGCAGGAATGCCGCGAACATCAATCTGAAACGAATGAACTCTATACTTGCACTTGCATTGTGCGTAACGCTTTTCCCACAAATTCTCTTCGCTCAAATTCGCACCGGCGCCTCTTTCCTGCGCATCATGCCCGGCGCGCGGCAGCAAGGCATTGCCGCCAGTACCACCGGCGTCATTGACGAGCTCTATACCATTTATGCCAATCCCGGTGCTACCGGTTTTTTGCGTGAATGGCAGTGGTCGGCGTCGTATTCGAAATGGATAGCCGACGTCTACAGCGCCTCGGCATTCTACGGCCAGCGCTTACGCATGCCTTGGAGCGCGCACACGCGCCTCGGCTTGGGCATCGCCTACCAAGGCATGCCGGATTTCGACAGCTCCGATCGCGCCGCACCACAAGTCTCGGCCAGCGACGTGGTCTTTGCCGCCAGCATAGGACAACCGTTTGCGCTGTGGCAAAAACAATTCGCATTCGGAGCGAATATCAAATACTTCAACAGCGAATTGGCGCAGTACAGCGCCAACGCATGGATGGTCGATTTGGGATTGTTGTTCCGTTCACGGCGCTTTCAGTTGTTCCGGTCCGGCAGCGGCTTTCTCGAATACGGAATACTCTCCGCCGGCGTGGCCTGGACGAATCTCGGTGAGGAACTCACCTATATTGCCACGGCTACCCCGCTGCCGCGCACGCTGCGTGCGGGCATGGCCCTGCAAGCGGGAACCCACGAGGGTTTTCAATTTCATTTTGCCTTCGACTATCATCAAACCTATCGTGAAAAAAACGAATTCAGCGTGGGCACGGAGATTTCATGGAACCAATTGCTCTCCCTGCGCGGCGGCTATAATTTTGAAGACCGGCTCATCAGCCCGATTGCCTTCGGCTTGAGTTTGCGCCTGGATGACAAGAGAATGCCGATCAATAGCGTCATTCCCGGACGCAACAATGCTTTGCGCTTTGACTTCGCCGTCGCCGAAGACAATTTGCTCTTCAGCCGCCCATATCGCGGCAGCGTCACGCACCATGCCATCGCCCCGGAAAAATTCCAGCCGCTCGCCCCGGGGTTTGGCGCCAACGTCGAAGCCGATAGCGTCGTGCTGGCCTGGGAAGCGAGCCAGGATCCGGACTTGTACGACGAGGCGCGTTACTGGCTCATCGTCGATCAGGACAGTTCAAAGCTGTCGCAACTGCTCGCGGCGGCTGAGCGCAACACTGAGGAATTTTTCAGCGCTGGTACAAGCGAGAGTTTTCTCGTGAATGCCAGGCTCAGCCACAACAGCTTTACGCTCAAGAATCTTGAAGGCGGGAGTTATTATTGGACGGTGGCCGCGTTTGATCGCGATCGCCATTTGCGCTTCATCGAAAAAGACGGCAGGCGCCTGCACAAGTTTCGCATGCTCGCGCCGCAGGTGGAGATCACCGGCCTCACGTTCGAATACGATCCGTGGATCACCGAGGACGACTATCAAGGCGTGATCAGATTCACGGTGAACAATACCGGCGGCCGGCACGTCTCGCAGCTTTCATTGGTCGTTTATGATTCGGTGGCAGGCTCACTTTCCGATCCATTTTCGGCGCGCAATGGCAATGGCCACGCGCCGCAAGCCTTGCTGCGCACGCACGTGCATGATGTGCCACCTGGCGTGAGCAAAACGATGCAAGCCGACTGGCGGACGAATGCAGCGGGACGGCATCTTATTAAAGTTTGTTTGGATGAAGAACGCGCTTTTTTGAAAAGTGACGCCGTGAATCGCACCCGCGAGGCGGTTTTCATTACCATTCCGAAGGGCAGGCTGGTGACAGGCGATAGCGTCGCCGCTTTCGTGCTCTCCCGCGTCGCTTACGACGTGCCGTTCATTCCGGACGTCAGTTTTGATCCCGGCAGCTCGGAGGTAAAAGGCGAATACATGCGAAGCTGGGTGTTGGAGCCGCCATTATTGACGATCGCCAATCGCCTAAAATCCAACCGCGACGTCAGAATCAGTTTGCAAGGATTCGCCGATCCGAATTCAGATGAGCATGAGGCCACTTTGGCTGAAGCGCGCGCGGCGGCGGTACGTGATACTTTGTTACAGCTCGGCGTGCTTGCGGAACAGATGAAATTGTTGCCCGGCCAGGTTTTGCCCGGCCGCCGCACACCCGCCGACCCCGACGATGCGCGCTGGGTGATGCAAGAACGGCGGCATGTCAAGATCGCCGCTGAAATCGCAAGCGAGGCCGTAGTCTTCGATTTGGTCTCCTTTGATGACATCGAACCGTTACCGCAACCGGTGATTTTTCACGCCGGTATCAAGAGCGCAGTGCCGGTGCAGGCCGGCGTGCTGCAGCTTCACGCCGAGGGCTTGAGCGATCAGGTCCTCGTGAATGCTGTGGGAAATGTGCTGCTGAACAATTTCATCTGGCAACACGATCGCGCCGGGAAGGAGGATTTGTGGAAGGAAAAAAGCGTTACTTACGCCTTGACGTTGACCGATTCACTGGGCCGGGTATTTCGTACGCGGCCGCGGCTGACCTACCTCGCTGCCAAAACGCAATTGCGCGCCCACCGTGTGGCCTGGCCGATTAAATTCAACGCGACCGTACCGCTGTATGATTTTTATTGGCTGAAAATGTTCGAGCACGTCAAATTCATGCTGACCGAACCCGCCATGCGCATGCGGCTTTCCGGCCACGCCTGCGCCATCGGCCCGGAGGCGATCAACCTGCGGCTGTCACAGCAACGTGCCGACGCATTTCGAAAAGGCTTCTTGCAGCACGCGCAAGAGCGATTTCCCGATACCTACGCAACAATTCTGCAACGCTTGGTGGAGGTCAAGGGCTTCGGGGAAACGAAGCCGTTGGGTATCGATCGCCTCAAAGGTGACGCCGTAATCAAGGGTGATAACCAGACGCCGCTGGGACGGAAATTGAATCGCAGGATCGAGGTGGAGTTTTATTATCCGGAGAAGGAATGATCTTATTCGAAATTGGTCGTTGGCTTCGCTCACTTCTCGCTGTAAATGCTCCGGTAAGTTAGAAAGAAACGTTCATGAACTTAGAAGGCTTCCGGGCAATGATCGTATCTTGCGTTTGCCGACTGTTTCTCCCATTCGCGGTGCGACTTGCAACTGTTGAAAACGAAGTGCCGTTACCATAGCTTCCACCACGGCGGCTCCCCACTCGCGCTCTCTCGCACAAATTCTGTAAATAGAGACGAAAACAGCTTCCCCTCGCTGACAAATCCCTCCTGCGTCAAATCTTTCAACGCAAACGCATGCTCGCGCGGCAAGCTTTTCTTTCTGGCCAGTGCGACGACCACGGCCTGCTTCGACTCGTCGAATCTCTCCCAGTACTCGAGAAAGTGCGGCCCGGCTTCTTCCATGAACGCCTCTTTGGCCTTTCCTAAATCCGGTTTGCCCTCCGCTGCCAAGGCATACAAAGCCGAACACGCGATTTGGATAAAAAACGGGAAACAGCCGGCGATATCCAAAACGAAATCCACATACGGTGCCAGGGATCTGCCGGCTTTGGCAGACAGCTCGAGGATGAGCTGTCTGGCTTCCTCGTTTTTGAATACGCCCAATCGCTGGTTGGTAAAAATGTTGAAAAAAGGCGAATCGGAAATCTCTTTGGCATGGCACAAGCGTTGCAATTGATCCGCCGAGCTCGTAATGTATGCAACGTTGAAATTGTTGGCCAGCGCCCGGAAAAACGCATAGAATTCCGGCCCCACCTCGTGATTGCGGGTGACACTTTCGAATTCATCCCACAAAAAAATCAGCTTGAGGCCGGCCTCTTGAAAAGCGCTCACAATCTCCTGCATGCCGTCGTAATCCGGGCTGGCGTTCACCCGCAAGCGGCCGCGATACTCTTTTTGCAGCTCGCTGTAAATGTAGCGAAAAATCTCCGGCAACACCACGTTGCGTTTGGCCTGCAAATCCATGAAGACAAAAACGTATTCTTCCGGATGGGGCAGATACCTGCGCCGATTTTCTGGATGGTGAATCGCTTTCAATAAGGATGATTTCCCGATGCGCCGGACGCCGACGATCGACATGCTTTGCGGCCGCACGGCTTTAATCCGCTCATAGATGCGCATCAGCTCGGCATGGCGTCCATAGAAATATTGCGGATGCTGAATCATCAACCGGTTCAAGAAGGGATTACCAGGCGGCGAAGCCGGAAGCTGTTCCTCAACGCCAGGCGTCAGCCTGGGCAGCAATCGCAGCTTTTCTGAAAGCGTCATCTCGGGCGCTGGCGTGAGCTCGAACGAGTCTTCCACTAAGACGATGGCGCGATCCCGTGTCTCAGGGCGGGATAAGGGTCGCAGCGGCTCAGTTTGGAGCTCAGGCACAGGCACTTGCAATCCGGAGGGCTGCGAACTTCCTAGAGCACGCAAAGACAGCAGCATATCGTTGACGGACTGATAACGAAGGTCAGGGCTTTTCACCAGCGCGCGCTCAATCGCCTCAGCCAGTTTACCGGGGACATCGGGCGCGTGCTTACGCAAAGGCTCGGGTTTTTCGTGGACAATAGCGTACAACATCGCGGTCGTATTCTCACCGTGAAACGGCAATTGTTGCGCCAACATTTCATAGAGTACCACACCCAATGACCAGATGTCGGATCTATGATCTACGTCGAAGAAACGCGCCTGTTCCGGCGACATATATGCCGGCGTGCCCATGATTTCTCCGGTCCTGGTGAGCCGTGTGGCATGGGTCAGCTTGGCGAGCCCGAAATCGACGATTTTGGCAACGCCGTCATCGGTCAGCATGACATTCGCCGGCTTGACGTCGCGATGAATGATGCCGCGCTCGTGCGCTTTGGCCAAACCTTGCGCCGCTTGCATGGCAAGGTCCACCGCTTCTTCCCATGACAATCGCCCACCTGCGATCTTGTCTTTCAAGCTCCCGCCTTCACAATAAGCCATGGCAATAAAAATCTGGCCATCGGGAGTTTCATCGATTTCAAAAATCGTGCAGATATGCTGATGTTCGAGGGCGGAAGCGGTCTGGGCTTCGCGAATGAAACGCCGTTTGATTTCCTCGTCGGCGCTCAGCTCCGGGGAAAGAAACTTGAGAGCGACGCAACGATCGAGCCGCACATCCCGCGCCTTGTACACCATGCTCATGCCGCCGCGGCCAAGGAGCTCCAGGATCTTGTAATGCGAAATTGTTTGACCGGTTTTGTCGATCATGGTCAAAACCATTTGCGGAGATAGACTTCAAAATTCGCATACTGCAAGACGGTTTTGCTTTCTTTGATAGCAATGCTGCTGAAGCTGATCTTGTCACCGGCCGCGATGCCGAGCTGTGCAATTGAAAAAATGCCCCCGTATTCCCAACCTTCTGGTTGACAGAAACTCAGAATTGGCCCGGCGCTGATGACGCTCAGAGGATCATCGTCCTCCTCGCTATACTCGTGCACGAGCGCATATTCCAAGTAAAAACCGCCCGTCAGTCTTTTGATATGCTTGCGCATTCTTTGCAGGCGAAAATAGAAATGTGTTTGCTCGACCCGCTTGAACTCAACCCCCGTTTCCGGTTTCACTCCCACCAAAACAGGTAGACCTACCCCTGCTGCAATGTCGAAGTGCGGTGCGAACCTGTAACTATATTCCGCCCTCATGATTGTGCCAACTCCCAGTCGAAAACTTTGGCGTTTCCGCAAGAGGCGCTCCAATATCTCAGCATAACACTCGCGATAAAGATTCCAGACGTCGCTATGCATGCTTTTGTCTAAATTGTCAGGCCAGATATCAATATCAGCCTTGAGAGAGAATCCGACATGTTTGCGAGCGGTCTCTACACTATCCAAAACACTGTAGCTGTATGCCAGCCACTGATGAATCCAAGCGCGAAACATTTTATTGGCTTTTTGTGCTTCTTTCATGGCAAGAACAGTTTCGAATGTTTGTATGGATTCTTGATATCTCGAGTCTTTCGCCAGTTTCACGGCGGATGTGGCAGGAATTCTAACCTGCTGAGGTAATCTTCTAAACCATTCTTGTTCAATAATGGCCTTGGTGGAGATTGTTTGCTGCGCGCTAACCAGGTTTGTACAAAGGATAAGCGCGAAAAAAATTTGCCCCACAATTACTCGACCATCTTTATCAGCAAAGATAGGCATCCGCTACGCCTCTTATCTTGAGAGAGAAAATTGAACTGTCTCCGGTTTGCCTTTCCTAACCCGCACAATTTTGCTTTCTGCGCGAAAACTCGATTTGAGGACCGTGATCTTGTGAGTGCCAGCGCGTATTCTTTTCGGTCCCATCGGGGCCCTGGCCCATTCTTCCTTTTCGTCATTGAGAAAAATTGCCGCATCCGGCACCGGGTCTTCGTTTAGGTCTTTGACGACGACCAAAAGTTCGCCGAATTGCGGCTCCAGACTCTTCGTGATTTCGAAATCTCGATAAAGATTTATGGGTATTGCGAGTGAATCGTAGCCCTCGTGGCACAGCTCAAATAGATATGTGCCTTCGTCGAATTCTCCAACAAATGTTGTTGTTCCTATCTCCCTGCCATTCAACAAAACCGTCGCTTCGACGGGTTCGATGGTTATAATAGTCAAAAGGTGATGTTTAGGCGGTGGGGGAAATTCGATCGTGATCGTCGTATCTCTTCTTATTATGACATGCAATTCTTTCTTTTGATGCTTTGCATTTTCGAAGGTAAATTGATAAACGCCTTTCTCAATGCCTCGCTGCATCACGAGAGTTGAACCAGAATGAGGCCGTCGGCTTTCTTTTTTCTTAACCCCCTCCAGATTATGCCATTCATACTTGTATTGAAAAGCGGCCGTGGCTTTCAATGTCAGCACAACGACTTGCTCAAAATCAAAATGAAAGGTTTCGCTGTTTTTGCTGACGGTTAGTCTTTCTTCCAGTACTTCCTTTGTCTTTGAATCGGTCAAATGAAGCGTGTAATCGCCCTTGGCCACGTGAAAGACGCTGCGCCATCCTTCCGGCTGGCTTTTTGTGTCAATGACCACCTTTCCATTCAATCTAGCCACGAAATTTACAGCATCGGCGCTGATCGTGACCAAAGACTCAGGGAAAAAAATTCCGACCTCCGTGGTTTCGCTCCCAACCGGTGTAATCGTATCTGACCAGGTCTCGTCGGACGCCATGAGCATCGCCTTCACGTCATGACGCCCCTTGTTCAGTCGCTTCATAATGAAAAATGCGGTGGAATCTTCCCGACCGCGCGTGCTGCCTACGCTGTCGCCATCAATAAAAAGGATGAAAGGTCCGGCATTGGCCCTCACATCTATGATGACGGGCGGTTCAAGAAATTGAAACCTCACCAGCGTAGTCCGGCTTTGAAAGATTTCTGCAATGCCACTTTTGATGACAACGGTTTGCGACAGGGTTTCACCCGTCTTCAAAAGTGTCACTTCGAGAATATGGGGTCCTTCGGACAATTCTTTCTCATCGTATACGAAGGTGGTGGAATCAACTTCGTCCTTGCTTGTGCCCACGCTCTCGCCATCGATGAAAACCATGAACGGCCAGGCATTGGCCGTCACTTTTACTTGTTTGGGCCAAATACGATCAATGAGCTGCTTCGCCAAGACTATTCCAACCAAGACCAAGATGATTAACAATGCATGCTCGATCATGGACGCGGCTTTTTTCCGTTTGGCCCTCTTCCGGCGCGTTTCCTTCGTCATGCGCGCCATGTCCCTCGGGCCGATTTCCTTTTTGACTTGCCAAACGCTGTGATCGTGCCGCACCCACTGGCGATACAGATCGAGGCGATAACTGTACCGCCGGCCCTTTTGCAAAACATGCTCATCATGCAAGAGCCCGTCCAGCTCCGTGTTGAAAAAGTTTCTCTCCAGCTCGATGCCCAGCTTACTGCGAGACATCCTTCGGCAAAGCTCATCGGCAGCCAAATAGGCGTCATGGCGCTCGCCGTACTCAGCCAGCACCGCCAGCGTGAGCTTGCGTTCCGGCGAATGCTCGCTCCAATTAAACAGCAATTGTGGCGGCGGGTTTTCGATGATGCCGTCTACGACCGCCTGTAGATCCGCTTTTTTCACTTCGCGCTTCTTGACTTCATTCAAGTGATATACCAGGTTCTGGCAGATCAACTGTGTATAAAACGGCTGGCCGGCAGTGAGAGCATAAATCTCCGCCACCACTTCGGGCGCTAACGTAACTTTGCCTTGCAACGGCTGTTTCACGAGACGGGCGGTATCTTCTTCGGTGAGAAAACTGATCTTGCGGGACGTGGCTTTGCGCAGCAGCTCACCCTGCCACAACGCTTGATCGTGCGCTTCCAATTCTCTCGATCCGGTAAATACAAACGATACCTGTTCGGTCTCCAGCAGCCCTGCAAAAAAAGTCAAGACGTGACGGGAAAGGCTTCCTTCGGCGATTTTCGCTTCGAGAATTTCGTATTCGTCGACCAGCATCAGCTCAGCGCGGTGAGGATGCTGCGCCTTCAGGTCTTGCAAGAATTTGCGGAAAAACTCGGTGGAATTGGATTCTTGTAAACGCGTGGTGTAGGTTTCAGCAACCAGGCTGTTCTTCGCCAGAGTTTTGCAAACGTCCGTGATAATGCGGCCAAAAAACTCGGCGTCGGTGGCGATACCCGCCATGATTTGCATGTCGATGAAAATCGGCAGAAAAGCCTCACCGAGCTCGCCGTTGAGAATTTGGTAGAGAATGGAAGATTTGCCGCTGCGGCGCTCGCCGTAGAGCACGATCAGTGCGGTTTTATGACCGCCTTCCAAGAGCCGTTCGATAAAACGAAATTCATCCACGCGCCCGAAGAACATTTCTTTGCTGCGTATCGGATTGCCGGCGATGTAGGGGTTGGGATAAATTGGCTGAAACGCGCCCGCAGGCATGCTCCACCTATGATTTGGAGTCTCCCCAGCAATGACAGCATCCTGTCATGGACATTCCCGGAGGGCATTGTGTTTTATGAACTCAAATGAGAATATAACAGTCTTGTCATATTTGTGCAAGCGGGTTTTGTTGCGAGAGCCGCGGCGCGGAAAGTTAAACTTCTTGCTTTTTGCCGTTGGATCAAATATCATTGCGCTGAAGCAGAGGAGGAGTGCCAACCGTTTTTTTAGCCCTGGGCGCCCCTCACGTTTCAAAAGAAGTCCACGAACCCATGCGTCGTCGGGTTGATGACTGCGGTAAACTTGAAATAGAATGTATTATTCTATAGGTGCAGCGATGCCCAAGGTTTCAGAGAAATCGGCTCCGTACGCCGTTTTCGAGGGGGAATTCAATATGGCGCCAGCGCGAGACCAGCACAACGAATTCGTTTACGAGATCACCGCCTATTTCAACCAACATTTCAAAGGCAAAGAATTCATCGCAAAGTTCGATACCTTCCGCTATCTTGAAGATGGGCTTATACATGCCTTCGGTGATTTTAAGAACGCTATTGGTTTGGAAAGATTCATTGCCGGCCTCAAGCGCTTCGGGGCCAGCAAAAACTTCATTAAGCAGAAGCTCGATGAATTTGCTGCGGCCGGAACCCTGCCACCCGGTTACGCGCCGGATGTGCTCGTCGTGAAAAAGACAGAACGTCACAATCGTTTCTCCATTCCTTTGCTTACGATTGAGATCGTTTCTGAAAGCTCTCGCGTAAATGATCTTTATTTCAAGCCTTATTTCTACGAAACCCTCGGCGTGCAAGAGTTTTTTGTCGGCGAGACGCAGGAAGAATTCGGAACGATCGTCCGCGGCTATCGCATGGGAAAGGGCCAATACCATCCCATTGTGGCAGAGCATTCCGGCTATTATTCCGAAGTAATTGGACACGTAATTCCACAAGCGTGGGAGCTTTGAAAGGCGAAGCCGTTGGGGCGCTCAGGGACTTTGCATTCAGCCGTCAATCCTAATCCCCTCAATCTTCCACCCGTTCATCGCCACACAAAAAAGATGGCCGTCTTCTTTGAGCTCGTAAACCAACTCCCATTCCTGTTCTCCGGCATCGACGTCGGGGATGCCGAAGCTCTCCAACGTGAATTCGTTCCACACGTCTCTTGTTGCAGAGCGCTTCTGCCAGTTGCAAAGTTGTGCAAGCAGAGCTTTCGCGATTTCCGGCTTCAGTGTTGCATAGCGCGTTTCCAGCGTGCGATAGAAGCTCGATTGAGATTCCGTGGGGCGATCATCGCCGCCGTCAATCGTGAGCTCGTACTCTCGCCGCTCCGGAGCGAAATACTTCTTCCCTTCCCAAAAACCGGCTCTCTGAAAGCAGAGGCGGCCAAAGAAAGGATCCTCTTTGTAGATGGGGGTGAAGACCTTCACCACTTTTTTGATGAGTCCCATGCACGACCCTCGAGGTTTGACTGTTATTTCATTAGAGTGATCTGCCTGGTAGCCTGAAAATTCTCAGACTGCATTTTCAACCAATAAATTCCATTCGGCAGCAGCCTGCCGTTTTCATCCCGGCCTTCCCAAGCCACTTCGTGAACTCCAGGGGCTTTTTGACCATTCACCAAGTGGCGTATAGATCGTCCTAAGACGTCGTAAATCGTCAACGAAACCTGGCTCAGACGCGGCACATGAAACACAATCTTGCTCGCTTCCACCCGGCGGCGGAAGGGATTGGGATAGCTTTGCTCCAATTTAAACGCCGTGGGCAAAGTCGAAGACGGCGATTGCACTGCAGTGGTACCGATGATGATCTGCCAAACCACGTTGACTGAATTCACCCCGTCGGAAACCGTCACGCGAATAGAATACTCGCCTGCGTTATTGTAAAAGCTCAAAAACGTGTAGTTCCGAGTATAGGCGACTGGGAAATTGTTGATATACCAAACATAACTGAGTGAATCGTCCTCCGGATCGATAAAAGTTGCCCCCAGTGTGATCGTATCGCTTTTGCTGGAATACAGCGGCTGAGAATTGGGAGGCGATAGATTCTGCAGAACCGGCGGAATGTTTTGCTCCAAGGGTTGTGTACGCACATAGCTCAAGTCGAAACCAGCCAGTGGTGCGGCTTGTTCCTCACCGACGGCAGCAGTCGCGAAATAATTGTAGCGTGCGTTGATGAGGGGCGAAAAGTCGCTGCGTGAAAGTTGTTGCCCGGTGAAGCCGCCCGTGTTGCCGTAAATGTCATTGCCCAATCCCGGCGCACCGCCGATTTGCGGCACTGCCGCGCCGCGGCAAAAAATCGCGCCGCCGAGGCCGTCGCTCGCGTCGACCAGATTATTCATGATACGGCTTCCAATGATCGACACCGGCGAGTCGTCCAGGTAAATGGCCGAGCCTTCCGTTTGCGATCGATTGCCATGGAAACGGCTCCCTCGAATCGAGCCGGTGCTCATGCGCAGGTAAACACCTGCGCCCGCGCCGACGTTGTCATAGAATCCGCACTGCCTGATTTGCAAGTCTTCCACGTTCAAGCCATCAATTCCCGCGCCCGAAATGCCGGCCGCGCTGCCGCCGCCGGACAACGCCGTGGCCAGGTTGCGGAAATTTACACCGCTCACAAAGATGTGGCGGGCATTACGAATGCTCAAACCGGAGGGCGATGTGGCAAAGTTCACCTCGCCGTTTTGCAAGGTCGCGCCCCCTCGCAGAGTCACATTCTGAACGGCAATGCTCTCAGCGCCGGCGATCTCCAAGAGGCGCGTTGCGGCGGCCCCCTCCAAGGTCACGCTATCGGCGTGGCTTCCGGTCAATCGCACGCGGCTCGCGAGGCGCACGGGAAAAATCTCTCCCGTCGTTGCCGTATAGGCGCCGTTCGCCAGGCTCAACGTCATGGTTTCGCCGGGCATCGTATAAAACAATCGCGTGGCATGTTGAAGAGTGCGGAGCGGCGTTGCGGGAGTAATCACTGGTGTGTCATCGTTGCCAGCGGGCGAAACGTACAAAGTGTCCTGTCCCAGGGGAATCACGACGCTGGTACGCCGGGCATGCGCAATGTCGAATGCGCCAACGGGCTCGATCAAGCTCGCATCCGGCTCACCGCCGAAAAAGTTGAAGCTCGCATCGATGGCCGCAGCACGGGCTGCACTTGCCAGACAAGCGCCGGTGCCGGGGCTGCGATTGCCATAGAAGTCATTGCTGTTGTCCAACGATCCCCCGATGATGGCGCTGGCCTGGGCGTCAAGATAGATCGCCCCTCCGCCCTCCTGGCCGGCGATATTGCCGAACATCGTGTTGCGAAAAATCTGTGCCATGCCGGCCAGAACGAACACACCGCTCCCGCGAGCCGCTTGATTGCTCTTTAAGCGATTGGAAAGCAGTTTGAGCTGTGCTGCGCCGGCCACGTGAATTGCGCCGCCTCTGAATCTTGCACCATTTTGCATGAAAGATGACTCCCGCACCTCGAGCGTGCCCGCGGCAATCATCAGCGCGCCTCCGGATTGAGTCGCTTGATTGTTCTCAAAGCTGCTTTCGAGGATGAGGTTGTCGCCACCGCCCCGGAAATACAATGCCCCACCGAAAGCGGCTTGATTGTTTCTGAAGTGACAATTTTCCCAGCGCGAAAACGACATGGTATCGCAGCGCATCACGCCACCTTCTGCCGTCGTGCCGCCGCTCGTGAAAATCAAGTCATTGAATTGGACGTGGCTGACGTTCCGTCCTTCGAACAAGCGAGCACTGTTCGTGCCTTCGATTTCGCTCGCGGCGATCGAGTCGCCACTAAAAGTCATGAAGCTCTTCACCTGTAGCGGCAAATGCTCGCCATTGGTTGCCGGGGAATATTTTCCTGGTAATAGCACCAACCGCAGCGGCGTGGCGGCCGTGCCATAGCACAATTTCAGGGCTTGCGCTATGGTACGCAAAGGCGTCGCTGGCTGCTCGCCCGAGGCCGCATCGTTGCCGTCCGGCGAAACGAAGATTTCCGTCGCGCTGCTGGGAATCTGTTTGGCGACTTGTCGATAGAATTCGGTGGAAAACTGGGAGAATGGAGCGATCAATCTGCCGTTCGGCGCTTCGCCCCAATAGTTGTAGCGTGCATCGATGATCACGCCCGGGTCGGTACGCAGGACCTGCGAGCCGGCGAGCGCGGCGAAATTGTCATAAATGTCATTGCCGCTGCTTCGGCGCGTGCCGATTTCAGGCGTGGCGGCGCCATCAAGTGCGAGCCCGCCTCCACCCCCTAACGTCGCACGGTTGTTCAAAATCCGATTGCTGACGAGGCGAGGGCTGGATTGTGCTACAAACATGGCTCCGCCGAGTTCCGCACGATTGCCGAAGAAGTCGTTGTGTTCCAGGCTCGTGGTGCTGCTGGAATCGCACAAAACCGCGCCTCCCCGCCTGGCCGAATTGTCCAGAAACTGATTCTCAATGAGCTCGGTATCATCGAGCAGCAGAGCCAAGGCGCCGCCATTGCCGGTGCTGGCATTGCGGCGGAAAATACTCTGGCGCATGAGGGAATTCGAGCACCCCACCAACGTGGCGGCCGCACCGCGTGTTCCGGCGTTGTCTTCGAAAATCAAATCTTGAAAGTTCAGGTCTGAGCAATCGCGCGCGAGCAGCACGCCTTGCGTGGCACGCCGCAACGTCAAGCGCGAGAGGGAGGCAGATTCGATTTCTTGCGCCGAGAACATCACCTGGCCGTTGCTGCCGGTGCCGTCGAAGATGGTTTCCGCCGCGCCTTTCCCCCTCAACGTGACGCCGTTTTCCAGGAGCACCGGCAATTTCTCGCCCGTCGTCGCCGGACCGTAGATCCCTTTTTGCAGATGCACCGTCAAGCTGTCCAGCTCCGTCGCGAAGAACTGGCTGAACGCATGCGTCAGCGTCCGCCAAGGCTGATTCAACGTACCGTTGTTATCATCCGAACCGTTGGGCGCGACGTAAAAATCTCTTTTGCCGAAGGGGATACCGATGGAGACGGAGCGGTAGTTGTTCAAATTCAAGCGATCGGTAGGATAGGTGATGCGGCTGTGCGGCTCGGCGCCGAAGAAATTGAAGCGGGCGTCGACAAAACTATCGTTATCCAGGACGAAGATTTGCGATCCGCGCTCGCCGCCGCGATTGTCGTAAATATCGTTTCCCAACTCGAATTTACCGCCAAGAACGGCTTGCGAGTGCGAAAACACCATTCCTCCCGCACCTTGCTCCAAGCTTTCTCCGGCCGAATTCCAGCGCACACGGCAACGCTGCATCAGCGGTGAAACGGCGTGAAAGTAAAAGCCGCCGCCGATGTTGAGGGCACGATTGTTCTGCGCGGTGTTCCCGATAATCGCCGTGGCCGTTGAGCTGTCATGATAAACCGCGCCGCCGTTCAAGCTTTCGTTGTCTTCGAACCAGCAGTTTCGCAAACTGAGCCTTTGGCCGCGCGAAACGAACAGCGCTCCCCCGTCTCCGTCCGCGCGATGCCGGCGAAAAGTGCAGTCTCGAATTTCAAGAGTAAAATACTTTCGGACATACAATCCTGCACCCTGTTGGGCCGTTGCGATTGGACCTTGCGCACGGCCGTTTTCCAGGCATAGGGAAAGGATTGTCACGCGCCGGAGACTCGCGCCCGAAAACACACGCGCCGTCTGCGCCGCATTGATGATGGTCTGCTGGCGGCCGCTGCCTAAAATGGTCACAAAGCTTTTCAAAACAATTGGAAAAGATTCGCCCGTCGTGGCCGCGCTGTAAGTACCGGCGGCCATTTTGATCACTTTCGGTGAAAGAGAGTCGGGGCTGATGCGTCTCAAAGCCGTCGTGAGGCTGCGCCATGGTTTGAGGCGCGTGCCATTGTTCAGAATATTGTCGCCATTGGTTGAGACATATACGGTGTCGGGCACGACGGAATTGGCGAGCAGAACCGGTGCAGCGGCAAGCAAAAGAAACAACGCTCCCATGGAGGTGTGGATTCGGCATCTTTTCATGACAACTTCCTGAATGATAGCTTCTCTTGACGGAGGCGGGATTCGGAGACTGCCGGCATCTTTCTCCATCTTATTTACTCGATAGTCTGCGTTCAATGACTATACCGGCAAGCACAAAGTTTGGGGAAATGACTGCGCGCGGGACTGTCACATTTTTTGACCATCACAGCGAAAAGTAAAGCTGGAATCAAGATCGCCCACGGAAACTGAACAGCCGCGGAAAAAAAATCTCACTTTTTGATCACCATGATCCGGAAATCAAGAGAGGAGATTCCGGCAGTCGCCGGAATGACAGGCGATAGCTTCCAAGCAACATGTCATGCAGGAGGCATCTTTTTCAGCACAAGCACCGTGCTCAATATCAAAAAGATCCTTCCAGGTTGACATCATAATGTTACTTACCGTGAAATTATCATGCCTTGTGGAATCAAAAAACACTTCCGTGGGAGTTCCAATTCCGTGGGCGATTCTTCTCGTGGGTTTGAGGCGAAGCTTCGCTAGATCGTTACACCTGCTATTTTATAG
>JBOHQX010000319.1:0-14928 GCA_050732395.1 bacterium | reverse complement strand
AAGGGTTCTACGACAGTGCGCAGTATCTCATGAATTTTGTGATGTATGTTTCATAATGCAATTGCTATCGATGTGAATTCTTGTGTTCGCTTTTACGTCATCGTAATTGTGAAATCTTGTACTAAGTGACAAGTTACTCGGAGGTCACTAGCGTGCTCAAAATGCGGCTTATGAATGACTGTTCCATCAAACTATTCTGCCAGCTTTCCATACCAGTTTTTGACTTTCTGCATCAGTTCACAACCGGTCGTATCAATACCTCAAAGGTCTCGAGTCTACCCGAGCAACCAACTGGAGAACAAAAGGCATGCAAAGATTTTCCAACACGTGGCTGATTCTGAGGGCTTCGTGGGAGCTTTTGAAGAAAGACAAGGAAATGTTGATCTTTTCGCTGCTCTCGGGGGTTTGCTGCTTGCTGGTGACCGCTTCCTTCTTATTGCCATGGATGACAATCGAAAATGGCCAGATGCTCAGCTCATACGCCGGCGCCCCACCCAACCGATGGGAGCTTTACGTGTTGCTCTTTTTGTTCTACTTTTGCATTTACTTCGTGATGATGTATTTTAACGCCGCGATCGTGGCCTGCGCCCTGATTCGCATGGGCGGAAAAGATCCCACGGTGGCCGATGGGTTGCGCGTAGCCACTGCGCGCGTGCCGTTGCTCATCGGCTGGGCGCTGATCTCCGCGACTGTGGGTGTGCTGATTCGCATTCTCGAAGAGCGTTCCAGGCTCGTTGGCAAGATCGTGGCGGGCATGGTCGGCATGGCGTTCACCGTGGCCAGCAGCATGGTGATCCCCATTCTCGTCGTAGAAAAGAAAGACGCGCTCACGGCGTTGAAAGAATCCACCGCCCTGCTCAAAGAAACCTGGGGCGAACAACTCATCAGCAGAGCCGGTTTTGGACTGGTGTTTTTCGTGCTCTCTCTGCCGGCATTTTTGCTGGTGTTCCTGGGAATCACCAGCGGAGAGCGGCCTCTCATGTTCTCTTCGCTGGGGCTGGCGCTGGTCTATCTCGTCGTTCTCTCGCTCGCACAGTCCACGCTGCAAGGCATTTTTCAAGCTGCGCTTTATGCCTACGCGCGCCATCGCATGGTGCCCGCGGGCTACGATGCGGAGTTGCTCAAAAAAGCGATGGGCCCGAGGTTTCTTTCATAAGACCAAAAAGCGCCGCGGCACACTCGTCCACGACCTGACCGCGTTGCCGGCCTTCACCTGCACCGAGTGCTCGCCCTTGCGTAATTGCCAGCGCGCGTGAAAAGGTGCGGCGACGGTCGCCAAGGGAACGTTGTCGACCAGCCAGGTCACACTTGGAATCCCTTCCGCGGCCACGCATTCCAACAGCAAGGTTTGGAACTCCAACCGCAGCACCGGATCAATTTTGAAAATATCGCCTTCATCGGGAAAGGTGATCCGCAAAAATTCGCCGACAGGTTCGGTTTTCGCGTCACCAAGGGCGGCACCCTCAAAATGCCCCGGCATCTCAACCGTGGACAAAAGCAGCGGCTGTCGAATACCCTCCGCGGCAGCCCAGGATTGATACAGCGAGGGTAGAAATAAAGCCAGCCGCGGCTCCACCTGGAGCGCGCGCGCGGCGATCGGCGCTACGGCACCCGCGCGCGGCACCGCCAGAATACGATGCCAGTCACAGCGTCCCGCCGGCTGCGTGCCGCGCAGGAATAGTTCCGTCATTTGATTGGGGCAAAACTGGTTCGGCAACAAGCCGGAATAGGTGCAGATTGAGACGTTTTGCAAAGTTGGCGGCCTAGAAACGGGGAAAGGCTGCAGGTCTCGATGCAGGATCATCATGATCTCCCGGAAAATCGGGCCGGCGCCGCTCACACCGGAGATTTTGTTCATGGCGGCGCCATCGAAGTTTCCCACCCATACGCCTACGGTGTAGGCGCTGGTGAAACCGACGGTCCAGTTGTCGCGAAAGTCTTTCGTGGTGCCGGTCTTGACCGCACATGGAAACGGCAAATCCAGCACGCTGCCTTCGCCGAAGGCGGGCTTGCGTGCGGCGTCGTCGCGCAAAATGTCCCCGAGCAAAAAAGAAATCTCGGAGGAAAAAACTCGTTCGGGAGGAACGGGGGCAATCGCGGGAAAATTGTGATCGGCAAACAAGTGGAGGTTCTTCACCACGCCGTTGTTCTGCAAGGCGAGAAAGCCACGCGCCAATTCGAGCAATGAAACTTCGCCGTTGCCCAGCGTCAGCCCCAAGCCATAATGCTGGGCATTTTTTTTCAAAGAAGCAAAGCCGGCGCGCCGCAACCTTTGCCACAATAATTCTGCGCCGAAGGTTTCCAACACGCGCACCACCGGCACATTATAAGAACAGGCCAAAGCCGCGCGCAATCGCACCGGGCCATGAAATCTACCGTCATAATTCGTGGGCGTGAAATCGCCGCCGGCAACGACGGTCGCCTTGGTTTGAATATCCGGCAATACACTCGCGGCCGTATAATCACGTTCGAGCGCAATCCCGTAGGTGAATGGTTTCAACGCCGACCCGGGCTGGCGCGGCGCCAGCACGCCATTCACCTGGCCCTGGTGTTCTTCATCGAAATAGTCGACAGAGCCCGCCCATGCCAGAATATCACCGGTATGATTATCAATGACCAACGCCGCTCCGTTGGTCACGTTCGCGCGCGCCAGCAATTTTAAATTGTTGCTGAGGGTCTTCTCGACTTCATTTTGCAGAGGCGCTGCGAGCGTGAGCCTGACGGTTTTTGTTGCCGGCGAGGGCGCAGCTTTCATCAGCTCCAACGCGAGATCACACGCATGCGGCGCCAGGAAATCCTTGGGCCGCGAGGCCACGTGCAATGATTCATTGAGCGCCGCAGCAAACTGCAAGGAATCGATCACGCCCCTCCGCCACATTCCTTCCAGGACGCGCTTTTGCCGGCCGCGCGCGCGTTGGAAGCGACGCAAGGGATTGTATGCCGAAGGCGCTTGCGGCAGCCCCGCCAAAAATGCGGACTCGGCCAGCGTCAGATGCGCCGCCGGCTTGCCAAAATAAATCTGGCTTGCTGTGGCTATGCCATGCGCCTGATTTCCAAATGGCACGCGATTCAAATATTGTTCAAGAATTTCAAGTTTGCTTTCGCTGCGATCCAACCGCAGCGCGAGCCACATTTCAACCAGCTTGCCCAGTGGCTGGGGAGGCAGATCGTAAATCTGGCGAATGAGCTGTTGATTCAGAGTCGATCCACCGCTGATGATACGGCGGTTTGAAAAATTCTGATAGGCCGCACGCAGCAGGGCAAACGGATCGAGGCCGCGATGCAGATAAAAGCGCCGGTCCTCGGTATTGATCAAGCATCTTGCCACCCACGGCGATATTTGCTCCAGGCGCACCCACTGGCTTCGGCCTGCCGCCGTGGAAAGTACTTCGCGCAACAAATGGCCGTGGCGATCGACCAGGCGCATAGATTCGACTTCTGAAGAATCCAACCGGGACGCGGGGATCGGGAGATAAAGGCTGAGCGCGAGCAAGGCAAACGCGAGCAGCGGCAAGACCGGCAGCAAACGGGAGAAGTGGAGTCGTGCTGATGACATGATCCAATAAGCAAAGATTTAACTTGTCATGGCATAAGCCGGACAAGCCGGAAACCCAAAATGCAAAACACAAAATCCAAGAGTAACTTTGAATTTTGAGCTTTGGATTTTGAATTTTTTCGCTCTCCGGCCATTACCACAACGTCGCAAACCTCTCCGGCGCTTTGCCGTCGCAATGCATTTCAAAGACGACGCCGTATTCACCGGTTTTGGGGTTCTGGTGCACTTCCACCACCGCGAAATTGCGCTTCGTGAAAACCTTCAGCAAACGCCCCGCGAAAGGCAGGTCGCGGCCCAATTGCACTTCCTGCGCGATCATATTCAGAAACTTGCCCACGTTTGCAGAAGGGTGGTTGGAGATCGGCGAAGAAGTGCATTGATAGATCACCGGATGAAACTCGTCCTGGCGGCGCTGGGAGCGGAGTACCGCGAACGTGCCGACGTGTACGTCACCGCCCAGCAAAATAAAGCGCACGCCCTCCTGATTGGCGAGGTCGAATAGCAGCTCGGCGAAGCTCTGCATGTCTCTGGTGAAGCTCGCATGGCTCCATTGATCGGATAAATCATCAGACACGCCCACAAATTTCATTTCCGGCCGGTTCGCCATCATGGACAGCGCGTGCGTCACATGCACCACGGGGACACTGCACGCGATGAACACCACACGGCACTGACGCGCCTTCTTTTTCAACCAGTTTTCCAGCCAGTGTTTCTGTTCGTCACCCAGAATGGTTTGCTGGCGTATCGAGCGATAGCGCCGCAAATCTAAAACGACGAAACCGATTTTACCGTATTGAAACGCATAATATCCCTTTGCCGGATCGACGTGCGGATTATGGGCGAGCTGGTACTTTTCGTAGGCTTGCGTTGCGGCCAGAAACATTTTTTTTTCCGCCTCTCCGCTTTCATCGCCGCGCGAGCCCCAACCGTCGCGAATCTCATGATCGTCCCAGGTTAAAAACATAGGGCAATACGAAGTGACGCGCTGCAATTGTGGAATATGCAAGTATTTGTAGTACACCTGACTGTACTCGTACAGCAATGCGCTCGAGGACATTTTATAGTAATGTTCGCCGCCCGTGCTCTTCGTGCTCGCCCACAATTCATCCGTATAAATTTCATCGCCCAGCCCCAGGAGGAAGCGGATCTCCCGCTCGGCTGCCGGGCTCTTCAACAATTCTTCCAGCTCGGCCCACATTTTCAGCGAAGCCGGCCTGACTCTTTCGTCCACACGCGAAAGCAGGGGAATCTTAAAACCGCGGGCATTCGTGTCGCCGCGGTAGCGCGCGGGAATACTGCCGGATGATACCTGTCTTTTGCCGGCCTGCGTCTTGCTGCTCTGCCGCTTGCGTGGTTGTCCGTTGCGGGCCCGGCTCTGTATGGCGCGCGTTTGAGGTGAGCCTGGGAGGCTGCGCCACTTTCCCTTCTGCCACATCCACGTTGTCTCTTGCTCAAAGGGGCGATGGCATGAAAAAAAGGCAAAGTTGAGACTGGTGTCTTGTCCAGGCGTTGGGAAAGTGGCGAAGACGGGCTGAGCAACGGCGTCCAATTCGGTGCCGTCCGCGTTCTTAATGGAATAATTGAAATGCGTATCTGCCGGCAAGCCGGTAAAAACAGCCATGGCCGAGCCGTCCTCTTGCGCACGCAGCTTTTGTTTCTTGCCCGGCTCGCCACCGCGTTTGATTTCGACGACGTAATCCATGCGCGGAACGGCTTCGAACCAAATCCGAGCCTCATTCGAGCTGACGCCCACGAATGGCCCGATTTCCAGCGGCATAAAAACTCCCTCCTGCAGAAATGAGCATCAAGAAAATGTGTAGCGCGCAAACGTAATGTTGATGGGATGGTTTCGCAACGAATAGATGGGGACGAAGCTATAGAATGAGAAAGGAAAGTGCAAGGGGAAATTTTCGGCGTCTTGAATTCCGGAGCTATGAAAAAATCATCGTGTCACCTCGAGAACGGCGGTATATCTCAATTTCCCCCCACGACATAAAACGTATCGTGCACTGCTGCAACCTCCAATTGCACCCGATTGGCGTCCAGCACCATCGCATTGGAGATGACCAAAGGCGAACTCGCACCCGTAGTCGTGGCACTGTTGACTCGGAACTCAATATTGACAAGTGTTGCCGGATCATAAAAAACCGGCAAGCGCTGGCTATTGCTATCGAACATCACGACGCGAACGGCCTGGCCGTTGTTGACCGGATTGCCTTGCACGTCGCGCCAAGGCAATGCCGCATCCGGTACGACGCGTTGTGGTGCAATCACAACTGGATTGAAATTCAAATCAAACTGCATACCGCTCAAAGAATCGGCGCTGATCAGCGTGAGCGGAACGAAATTGCCGCTGGAGCCAAGCACGCCGGAGGCGGAGCCGGCGGCCAGAACTACCCGGCGGCCGAAGAGTGGGATTGGATAAAGCGTGAGTGGAACCGTGAGCGCAACCTCCGGAACAACGGTGACGTTCGTCTGGATGCCACGCAGAATCAGCCCGGCGGCATTTTGCCCCTCGCTGCCAATATCATCCCAAGCTTCGACGATGATGCGGCGATTCTCGCCCGCGGGAACCTCCAAGCTTGCGGAGAATTCGTTGGCGCCGGGATCAACGACAACGGTCGCGCGCGTCAGCGTGTCTCTTTCAGCAGCCACGTATATTTCCACGCGCGAGATTTGCGCCACGGCGTGCGCGCGCGCGAGCGTCTGCTCTTGATGGGGTTGCAGCAACGTCCACTTGGCGACGCGCAGCTGCAAAGCGAGCGCGGCAGGCTCCTGCACGCCGGTTGGTGCGTGGCGAAAGCAACCGGTCAGGGTAAGGCCGAGGATCAGTAAAAGTTTACTCATGTTCATGTGAGCTGGAATTCTGACTTCTTTGTTTACTGGAGCAACAGGCGTACCCTTGTTTTGAAGCTGCCAGCGACGAATTCGACGAAATACACCCCACTCGCGAGGAGTTTGCCGCTTTGATCGCGACCGTCCCATTGCCATTGGCTGCGTCCGGCGGGTTGCCAGCCGAGCGCAGCGTGGCGCGTTTCCTGGCCGAGTAAGTTAAAAATTCTGAACTCGACCGGCACGGCTTCGGGCAATTCGTAGCGCCACTCCACTACGCGGTGCTGTGCACGCAACAGAGGATTGGGAAACGCGGGCGACAATAAAAATGTCTGGGGCGGCGCGTTACCATCCGCAACTGTTTTTGCCTCCAAGACCACCATCTCTCCCACGCTGCTCAATCCAGTCGCGGCGAGCAGGCCTTCCGGTTCGAGTACAAGCGGCAGCATGAGCTCGCCCGAGCGAGCATCAGTACCGGGCGGTGAAATTGCCGGCGTCCAAATCAAAACAGAAAAAATGTCGCCGGCAACCTTCCAATGTGCTTCGAGTGCACCGGAGCGCACGGATTGCAAGCGCTGCTGCTTGTGCGCACCGGACAATTTCCAGCGCAACTGCCAGCCGCGTAACGGCTGCTCCGTTTGCCAGATCAATCGAGTGTGGGAAGCAGTCGAATTCTCCAAACGAAAATCAATACGCTGCGATGGCAAAGCGCTCATACCCAGTGAATGATTCAACAGATCATCAACCAAAGTCACGATATCGGCGATATTGAGCACGGTATCGATCACGACGTTCGCCGCCCAAATCTCCCGGCGCGGCGGCGCGGGCAGACGCTCCAGAACGAGGTCGACGAGATGAGAAAGGTCGCGTAAATCTATCAGGCTATCGCGGTTTGCATCGCCTCTCCCAGCCACCCATTCCTGAATGACCACGCTGTTGTTGTTGCTATTGATTTCGCCCGGCACCGGCTCGACTTCGCAACGAATGGTATTGTGGCCCGGGGGCAACGACAGAGCCGGAAACGGCAATTCAAAAATTTCACCCGGCTGCAGGGCGGGCACATTCGCCTGGTGCACGATTTGCTCACTGTTCGACAACCGCGCTAGAGTTGGCTGAGCCGGGCCGTCGCCCAAGTTATAGAGCACGAATTCGGTCACAAGGCGATAGTCGATCGTATAACAATCTTCCAGATTCGCGGTCTTGGTTAGAATCTGCAAGTCCGGAGCCACCGGCCGTGGATTAACCACAAAATTCACGCGCACTTGCTGCGCGCCGCTGTTGGAATTTATTGTAAATGTGTCCGAGTAACTTCCCGGACCTATCACGCTGATGCTGGCAGTTACACGAATGCTGTCGGTCCTGGATCGCGTCTGGCCGTTACGCGGCGTAATGGAAATCCAGATGACATTTTCATCGACGCTCCATTCCAAGGTGCCACCGCCGGTGTTTCGAATATAAACGGTCTGAACCGGCGGATTCGAAGTGCCTTCGGTCGTGACGAAATTCAATAAGGTAGGAGAAACTTGCAGTGCCGGCGGTTTGGGGCTGACGTTGAGCACAATTTCCAATGAATCATTACCACCGTTCGAATTGACCAAGATTTTACTGGTGTATTGTCCGGGAAGCAAATTCCCAAGGTTGATGCTCGCTGTGACTTGATCAACTTCCAGCGTCGTCGTGCCATTGGGAGGAGCGATGATGAGCCAAGGTTGATTGCCGCCCGCCTCCCAAGTCAACGTGCCGCTGCCCCGGTTCTGAATCGTGAAATCTTGTGGTGGCGGATTGCTGCCCCCTTGCGTTGCGGCGAATTCCAGCCGCCGTTGCGCCAACAACAAGGCCGGCAACGGCGTATTAATGGTCAGCGTCACCGGAATCGTAACATTGCCGCCGTTCGAACTGAAAAACAAATTCGCTGAAAAGTCGCCCACTTGCAGTCCGGCAGTGTTGACGCTGATCGTGACTTGCTCGGTGTTTTGCGTGGGGCTTTGCGTGACGATGCCGGAAGACGGCGTTGCCACAAGCCAGGGCTGATCCACGGCCACGCGCCAGCGCACCGTGTCGCTGCCGGCGTTGTGCAGCGTCAGGATCCTATCCGCAGGATTGCTTTGACCGAATATCGAGTTGAAGTTCAGAAAATCGGGGGTAATGAAGAGCCGGGGGGCTTCCTCGACTTTGAAAGGAAATCCGGCGCTATTGTTCTGCTCGTCAAGCTCCGGAAGCTCGAGCGTGTAATCCAGCGTGACGCGCAGGGTATAACTCCCAGCCGCCAGCAGCCCCATGTTCACTTCGAAATTCGCCAAACCGTTAGCAGGCAGAAACGGCACGGCGAGCGAGGTGTCGATATTAGCATTGATAAATTCCACTAGCGCTGTGGAAGCGGCCGCAGGCGCAGGGCCGATATTCAGCACACTGAATTTGACCATGACCGGATCGCCGTGTTTGGGGTTGGCAGGAGAGATCTCGAGGCCCGCGATTTGCAAATCCGGCAGCGCTGCTTGCGTGAGTACGGCGCCAACGCGCGGAGAGAGCGAGTTGCGGTCGCCATCATTGCCGGTGAAAACCACGAGATAATTTCCCGCCGGTGCGACCGCACTTTCGATTGCCAAGCTTGAATTGGAGTTGTTCGGTGTGCGTACAACTTGCGCGATATCCGTGATCGGTCGTTGGTCGCCGGCGAAAGCCTGGCCAAAGACCTCGCTGAAGAGACGATCGCGCGGGTCGCGCCGCGACCAAAAAGTGACAAACGAGCCCTGTTCGTTCGCGTTCACCACCACCGGCGTAATCGTTGTATCCAGTGCAGTGAGATCGAAAGGGTTGGCCACCGCATTGCCGCTCAGATCGAACCGTTGCGCACGCAACAAGGCCACATTGTTTCCGTCCTGGAGAGCCTGCCATTGCACAATCAAAGTATCCGTGCTCAGAAAAGCGAGTGTTGGTTGCGCGACGTTGCGTACGGCCAAATCCCGTTTGCCGTCGATGAAACTATCGGGATTGTCAAATGAGCGAAAATAGATGCGATCCTGGCCACCGCCCAACCCGCGCCAGGTCATCGCTGCCACGCCTTTGGAGGATACGGCCACGTCCAAATCATCACCGATACCGCGATCATCGCCACTCTCATCGATGAAAAATGCATCACTGTTCGGGCTGCCATCGATATTGAAATACCTTGCCACCACGAATGCCGGCCGGGATTCCCGCACCCACGCGGTGATCATGCGCCCGCTGATGTCATACGCGACGCGGGGCCGCGAAGTCAAGCCGATCGCCACGGTCTCGAGGGTAAATAATTTGTTCACCGGCCTGAAATCGCGATTCAATATCTGCCCGACGACTTCCGTCGATTGCTGCCGCGTGGTTTGATCCCAGACTACCCATAGTAGTCCTTCGGGCGTGAAAGCTAAATGCGGGTGCGCTACGGTCAGCGTATCGTTGATTTCCGTGATCGGGCGAATCTCGGTCAAAGGCCGGCCGATGCTGTCGAAATAGCGCAGCAGAAGCTGCGTGAGGCCTTTTTCGTGAGCCACCCACACCACCGCGAAATTCCCGCGCAAGTCGAATGCCGCTACGGGTGTGCTGACGCTGTCGCTGCGCGGGAGTTGATCGACTTCGACAAAAGTGACGAGGGAATCCTGCTTCGCCGTTTGGGTCGCAGCAGTTTCCCAAAGCGCCATGCTCAACACACCGCACAGCCAAGCCAGTTTTTGAAAAGCACGGACCCTCACGAACATCATCATTTACTCAATCCGCAAAATATAATTTCAAAAAATCTCTTTTCTGCTCTGTTTCACTCTACCCTCACAAGCGGGAATCCATCAACGCTCGAAGCCAAATCACCATCGTAATCAAAAACGTGCCGCCAAAGATATGGCTGCACCATAGCCGTGCAAATTTATCGTTCCCGATTCAGCTTGTCCGCTGGCATAATCGCCGCCGGCATTCAGGATGAAATGCTCGGAAATCTTTATGGCAGAATTCAAGTTCAAGCGCCAGATCGTCGCCCGGCTCAATTGTTGGTTGCTGCCACCGAAATGACTCCAGCCCAAATGGACACCGGCCCGCACGCGCCGGCTCCAGTTACGGTTCAATGCTAATGCTGCGAACGTGCTGTTGTCGATATAAAAGTGCTCCGGCGGTTGCGCGTCTCCGGGTGAGCCGAGGATTTCATTTTCATCCTTCAAAATATGCCGAAGATTCCCGCCGAGCGCCCATTGGCTTGCAAATTTCCAATCCCATCCCAACGAGGGCTCGAGCTGCCAGCCTTGTCTGAAAAAGTTTCGCCGATTGAGCTGATCCGGCCCGTAGAATTGGACCAGCATACTCGCCTGCCAGGGCACCGCTGCGCCGATGTGATTCAGCGTCGTGTTGAGAATATATCTCGCACCCGGGGTGTAAGTGTCCGGTTGCCGTTGTCGAAACTCGAATTCCCCGGGCAGTATGAAGCTTCCGCCGAATCCCAGGCCCAGCGTTTCGGATAAATTCAGCGCGTGCGCGAGGGAAAACTCCAAATCCGTGCCGGCGCCCAGGCGCTGCAAGGGAAATCCCAAAATGCTTTCCGTGAGCCGGTTCGCAACGACGTTTTGATCATAGTCGAGTTTGCTCTTGCCGGTGGGCAGGTTGACGCCCGCACCGAACTGCCAGCGATCGGCGAAGCGCTGTGAGAAGCGTACCTGCGTATCGGTCACGCCGTTCATGTCATAATCGACCGGAAGCACGGCATTGCTCCATATTCCCGCCGTGCTGATCAACACGTGTGAATTCCGGGAAACGGCAAGATCGAAGACCACCGGCACATAAGATTGTGCGATTTTCTCGGTGTGATCCGGGTAATCTAGCTGCCAGGAAATGCGCGCGAACTGTTGCTGGAAGCCCAGAATCTGCGTACGGTATTCAAACCGCGGCTGCGCGCCGGCATGAGACGCAGCCAGCCCGAGGATTAGCCCCAGGAGCACTGCTACAAAAACTCTTCTTGCCAATATTCTCTCAGCCCTATGTGGATAAGATTGTCATCACGTATTGCGCGTTACACTTTACACGCTCCACCCTCATCTAAGCTTCCCCGTCACCCTAACCGTCCCCGTCTGAATCGGCGGAATTAAAGGCGTCGGTACGGCGTCCGGGTTTTGCAAGGCCGCGGCCGTGACATCCAAGTGCTGCTCGGCGCTCGCAGGCGTAACATCTTGCGCCTGCAGAGCGATGAACCGCTCGCTCGAAACCACCGGCGTGGTCAGAGTATTCAATTCCTCCCGTGCCGCTTCGAAATTGGGATCGAGGCGGACCGCTTCGGAGAAAGATTGTTGCGCTTGCGGAATTTTCAAGCTGTCGGCGAATTCCAGGCCGCGGCAAAACGCCACGAATGCAAGGGTGCTTTCGGTCGGCAGTTTTTGAATCGTTTCGCGCTCGGATTCGCTCAAACGCACGCCCAGTTGATCGATCAATGAAAAAGCCAGTTCTTTTTCCAGTTGCAGGATTTCACTGAGACGGCCGGTCACGCGAACCGGCTTGGACACCGTAGCGCTCGTGGCAGATTGAATCACGCCCGCGTCCAATTGCAGGTTGGAGGTGCCGAGTCCGGTTGCGCCGCCGATAATCACGCGTTCGGCTCCCAGAATTCTTCCCGCGCGCGGCGCGGTCAGTTGATCATACAGGCCCGAGCTCGAGAGTTCGATTTCCTGCATCAACACTTCCAGCTTGGCACGCTCGACCAGTCGCAAACTGCGCACCTTGCCAAGATCGGTAATCAGAATCGAAGTTAAGCCCTTGAGCAGCGTGTTCCATTCGCGGCGCTCGGAGACGTTGCGGAAATACAGCACCGCGACCGTGTGCGCACGCACGGGCGCCGGTGTGCGCGTTTTTTCCAGTTGCAGCGCCTGTTGCACTTCCAGCTCCGCCAATTTCAGCGATAGCCGGGAAATACGCGCTTGCAATTGCTGATTCATGGGATCGAAGAACGAACGCTTGCGATATTCGCCGTACACCGTAATCGCTTCGGCAAAATTGCCTTTCTGTTCGTGGCACATGCCGAGAAAAAACAGCGTCCGGCCGTCGTTGGGCTGCAGTTTGCGTGCACGCCCCAGCGCGGCAACGGCTTGATCGAGCTGTCGCGTTTGAAAGAGGGCGACGCCCAACTCGCGAAAGCGCCGGTAATCACGTGGCGATTTCAATGCCGCTTGCGACAGCTCGCTGAGGGCACGGGGGTAGTCTCCGCGGCCCAACGCGCTCCGGCCTTTGCGGAAATGCGCGTCGCCGCAGGCGGTCAGGCCGGCAATCAATGTGGCCAGCAGAAATGCAGCAATGAAACGAAGGGCTTTCATGAGACAAGCCCAACGCAATCCTTTGCAAGTTGGGGTAGCCTCAAGCCCACTCGCCGCTCGCTCCTGCGACAAACTCATCACCATCGCTCAACCCTTCTGAAAAGTCTCCAGCAGCGCCAGCTTGTTGCGCGCCATGCGGAACGAGGGCGCAATGGTCAACGCTTTATTCAACATCTTGCGGGCGTCTTGATAACGCTCCTGATCGAGCATGTTCAACGCCTCGGAATACGCCATCGCAGCTTCCAGCGGGATCTCGTCTTTGCGGATGCGCTCCAGGTTCTCTTCTTCCGCTTTGTTGATTGCGACTTCCAGATCTTCGCTGATCTTGATGGCGAGTTTTTTCGAAAGCTCGAAAATTTCGTCCGGCTTGCCCTCGACCGATTCAGTCTTGATGATCTCGCTGGTTTCGGTTTTGACCAGGCGTGTATCGAGACGCAATTTGTTACCGAATTTCAGGTAGCTTCCGACGAGCATGGATTGTGCACCGACCAGCTTGCCCACGCGCACGGCAAATTCAGGATCGGCCATTCTTTGGCCATTCACCGTGGCGTCGCTGCGCTGAATCTCGTCCAAAATGAACTGGATGCGCTCGCGTTCGACGACTTTGAGCTTCGTGAGCATGCCCAAATCCGAAATCAGAATATCGGCCAGGCCCTTGCCGAGATTCGCGAGCTTGTCGGCATCCTCGAGTGAGTTGTTGTCGAAGTCCAGAATCGCGATCGTTTTTATGGTGCTCGAGGGCGCCATGGCAAAATTGCCCACAACTTGCTTGCGAGCATTCAACCATGCGCGCATGACCGCAGGATGGCTGAGATATGTATCGCGCGGCTCATAAGCTGCGTCCACTTGCAGAATCTGTGCAAAGCTCCTTTGCACTTGATCTTCGCGTTGCTTGGCCACGTTGCAATAGGCCAACACTTCCAATGCTTCCACGCGATCACTTTGCGACAGCGTCGAAGTCGCGACCAGCCGCTCGAGCAGCCCGACGGCATCGTCGATACGGCCATCGCGGAACATGGTCTTCGCCTTTTCCAATTCAAGATTGTCAGCCGCCAGCACCGGTAACGCGAGGGCTAGCAAAGCTTTCACGAGCATGATGAGCACGCGTTTCATGGCTGGTACTCCTTACAATTTGTATTGTCGCGATGCAGTTGCAATTTCTTGATACATCAACAAACGTTCACATCTGTTGCTGAATTTTAACTCACATCTTTGTAATTTATGAAAAAAGGGCATGCTGGGGGTTGCTCTTCATTCCTTCAAATTAACAAAATGCAAGGGATATGCCAGTTAGCATATCCTGCAGCGCGTATGATACACTTGAGATCGAGCCGAAACTTGGCCGATAGGGAAGCAAGGAAGGAGTTTCTAACGAGGATTAAATAAAGGCTTTACTATCAATGTGGAGAGAGTCTGACTGGCATTTAGAAAGACCTTTTGCCTCGTACGAATTGCCACCATTTAGCTCGTAATTGGCGTTTACTGCAGCGAATAACCCCTTGCTTTTGTTGAGAATCTTGTTCATTATTGGCCCGAATTCCATCACCTGAATAGCCTACTTTTAGGCTTGCGACAGGCTGAAACTCGCTCGCTAAATTCAAATGAGGGAATCAACTATGCCTGAAAAAGTTGAATTCAGCGGCACCATTGGAACTACCGAGGCGGTGAGCGTCCAGAGATCATTCAAGGGTACAGCAGTGATGGCAACAGGTACGCGTCGGGTCATCGAGGTTGTCACAGTAACATTTACGATCACGATTTCAATAACATTTCTTCTCAAGGTGGTTTTTGACGTTGATCTCAATCGTTTGTTCTACTATGCACCACCTCCACAAACAACTACGCCGCCAGTGACGCAAGTGGTTCTTCCAACCGAAGAACCGTTATCAGCAAAACTGCGAGAGCTAGGAATTGATAGTTACATTGTGATTGTGCGTGTGTACGAAAACGCAGCCGAAGCCGAAGAGCTTGAATATGTCTTAAGACAGCAAAGGGTTTACGCCAAGCACCTCATTTACAACTCCAAGTATCACGTTTATGTTGGGCCGCTATATGCGAAACAGCGCATGAATGCCGCGTTGCAATCCCTTGAGCGTTTAGGATACACGGGAGCTTACTCCTTGTATCCCGAATAGAAAATAGCTTCATTTTGGGGAAAACACCTTCTCAGAAACTTAACTGCAAGTTGTTGATTTTTAATATCCGATCTTCCGGTCAGTTTCTTGT
>JBOHQX010000318.1:0-14877 GCA_050732395.1 bacterium | reverse complement strand
GAGCGACCAACGGATAGATCAAGTCCAACGGATAAAACCTCTGCTCTTTTCATCCGTTGGTCTTGATCTATCCGTTGGCGATAAAAAAGTTAGAATTCTATTCTGAGTTTGAATGGCTAATCGCATAAACCACCTCGAGTAGATGCTTGCAGCCGGCCGATAAGCGCAAACGTGCCTCGAGCAGTGGGCTTATCGCAGCAATACCATTTTTTGATTTCGCACGATCCCACCTGCGCGCAATCTGCATTGATAAACGCCGGAGGCAAGCCGTTCACCGCGAAAATCCACTTCATGCCTGCCGGCCGGCAGGCGCTGCCGGATCAGCATCGTTACTTCCCTGCCGTGTACATCGGCAACCGACAATTGCACTTCCGCCGCACGCGGCAGCGTAAAAGTGATGCGTGTGGCCGCGTTAAAGGGATTGGGGTAATTCTGCCGTAGCTCGAAGCCAATGATCTCCTGCGGTTTCTCTTCTACATTAGTCAAGGGCGCAAAGGTGAAGCCTTCATTCACTGCTGTGACACTGTACCCGGCGATCGGGCCGCCGCCAATGACGAAGATGGTGTCTCCTGCGGCGACTGCCTGCATGCCGTGACGCGGGGTCGGTAGCGCCAGCATTTCGCGCCAGACTCCGGTGGTGGGGTCGTATTCTTCGTTTTGTGCGAACACACCGGAGCCGGTGGCGCCGAAGTATTCGCCGCCAAAAGCATAGAGCTTGCCATCCATTGCCGCCGCCGCCAGGCCGCCGCGTGCCGTGGGCATGTCCGGCAGCGTGTACCAGCGATTGCTCGCGGGAGAATAGGCTTCAAGCTTGCTGGAATTGGTCAATTGGCCGAAAGCATTTTGATTTCTGCCGCCGACGACATAAATCAAGGAATCTATCACCGCCGCAGCGAGATGCTCGCGCGCGGTGGGCATCGGCGCCAGGCTCTCCCACGTGTCCGTGGCCGGGTCATAAGCTTCATTCACGCGCAGAGCATTGGCGCCATTCGCGCCGCCGATGGCATAAATTTTATGATTGTAAGCCATGGCGACGAGCGCACCGCGCACAGTGGGCATGACCTCCTTGCGGTTCCACAGATGGCCTTGAAAATCGTATTCATAAACCCGACCTTGCGAGGTAAAGCTGCTGCCGGTATACCCGCCGACGACCAACAGCCTCCCGTCCACCGCCACGATGGTCAAATGATTCAGAGCCGCGGGCAAATCGGCAATGGTTGACCAGCGATTGGCGGCCGGTTCGAAAACCTCGACGAGGGCCACGCCATTGCCGTTGCGAGCGAAGCCCCCGGGCACGTAGATTTTTCCGTCCAGCAGCGCGAGCGGCATCTCCTGGCGCGCCGTGGGAAGAGGCCCACGCGTGAACCAGCGTCCGCGCGGCGGTGTTTGAGCGAAGGCGGCGGAGAAGAGCAGCGCACACATTGCTAGACTTAATGTCCGGTAGTTTTTGTTCATCGTCCTCTCGCTTACTTCGGCTTGCGCCTTTTTGAGTATTTGGCGGCGTCAATTGCCTTGGCCGCCCAAATCTTCAGTAGTTTGCGGTCTTCGATGATATGGATCGGCACTTCGTAGTATTGCAGCGTGGCGGGCTTATGCTTGAAAGGCTGGAACGGCGACATCCCGTTGGTGATATAGTCCGTGCGGTTAGCGTCATCGACTTTGAAATAAAGTGCATCGTTGAAAACAATGGCGAAGAAGTATTTGCCGGAGTACAGGCCAAGGCCGCCGAACATGCTCTTGGCCACGATCGGGCCGGCAAACTCGAGCTGCTCCAGCACGAAGGAGCGATAGTCAGGACGCACAGCCAAACCGTCACCTCCGTAAAACGATCTCATGTTCCCTGCTTACAAAGTACGCAACTTTTTTGTGATCGATGAAATTTGCTTCATCCTCGGTTGAAGCCTGCCATTCCGGCGATTGGCGGGCGGCGAGCAACGCTTCGATGTTCTCAAACCAGAGCTCGGCCATGCCGTCGTAATCACCCGCGCGCGCATTGTCGCCCGCCCGCACCGCATGGCTCTGCACGAATCGTTTGAGGCCGGGAATTTTCGCGCCGATGGGCCCGTGCACATTTCTCCAATAATGGAAAAAGTCCGCGTCCGTCATGCCGGGTTTCTTGGTGATACAGTAGACGACTTTGATCATGGTTTTGTCCGCCAGATTGCGCAAGAGCCCCAGCAGGATGCTGAAAAAGTCTCAAATTGATCGGAATTGTCATTCCCGTAAAATCGGGAATCCATGAATTTGTTGGGTTTCTGGACGACCGCTTTCGCGGGCATGACATGAACAGGAGTTTTTCAGCATCCTGTTAGAACGAAACGAGCCCCAGATCATGTAGAATGCTTTTGCTGATTTGAATTCGTGCTTCGCGATCCTTGGCCTCCAGCAGGTCAATGTTATTGGCAAAAAAATAAACATTCCCGCCGCGTTCGACATAACCGACGAACCAGCCGATGTGCATGCCCCAACCGGTCTTCGCGCGTAATACGTATTCATTCGTCTTTTCGAAGATCATAATGTCCTTGACGATGTCGATCGCTCTTTGCGTAAATGGCAGAGCGTTGCGATGCAATTTCACCAGGAAGTCGATTTGTTCCTTCGGCGCGATGCGCAGGCTGCCCGTCAGCCAAAACACGTCAACGCCGCCGCCGATGTTCTTATTACCGTAATCGGCCGCTGCGACGAAGTGCTGCATTCGTTCCGCCCCGATGCGGCGCGCCAGCTCCTGATAAAACCAAACCGCGGAAACTTTGAATGCGCTGCGCAAATTGTGATCGCGGTTCCATTCCTCAGAGCCGCGATCAACGCCGTCCCACTTTATGATCTCATTCTCGTCTGCGATCACGCCGGTTTCGAGCGCAATGAGCGAGTTCAGGATTTTGAACGTGGAAGCGGGAATGAACGGCGCCTGCACGCGCTTGGAATTGTAGGCGAGATACTTGTCATTCCTCGCATCATAGATCACAAAAGCACCCGGAACGCCGGCGGCGGTGAAATATTTTTCGAAATCCGCGCGGTCTTCCCAGGTGCTCGGGCTCCATTGGCAGTTATTTAGCCGAACAACAGCCACGAGTAGAGACAATAGAATTGCGTGCAATGTTTGTTTTCTCCGTAGAATCACCGATGCTGAACATAAGCTTCCACTTTTTCTGCTCCTCTCGGTACGAGGCCCACCTTAGAATTTCAGCATGTTGAAAACCATGGCCCTTCGGGCAACATGGAAATGAAGTAACAATTCAGGAATATTGAAGGCAAGACTATTTGGGGCAAAACTATTAAAACAAAGGCAACTTCTAATGGTTTTGCCCTTAATAGTCTTGCCTTTCATTTTGCATAATCAATATTTCCGCGTTCTTCCGTGTGATTCCGTGGCCATGCTTTTTAAAGATTCGCGCTCACAAAATCCGTCATGGTCTCGAACAGATGCAGAAACACCAGCGGATTGCGCGTGCCCTGCAGGCTGTGGTTGCCGCCGGGATACAGCATGAACTGAAAGCGTTTGTTGTTTCTTTGCAGCTCCGTCAACAGATGCAGCGTGTTTTTAAAATGAACATTGTCATCCTGATCGCCGTGCACAATCAGCAGCCGTTGCTGCTCGGCCAAATTCCCCACAAAATTCAGTGGCGACCCTTGTTTGTAGCCTTCGGGGTTTTTGTGTGGCGTGGACATGTAACGTTCAGTGTAAATCGTGTCATAAGTCTCCCACTCTCCGCCCGGAGCGATGGCAATGCCCAGCTTGAAAACCTGCGGGCCGTCGTATTTCGTCAACGCGAGCAAAGTGTTGTAACCGCCGTAGCTCCAGCCCCAAATGCCGATGCGATCTTTGTCGATGTACGGCAGCGTGCCGAAGTATTTTGCTGCTGCGATTTGATCTTGCGGTTCGACGGTCCCCATGTTTTTATACAAGGCGCTCTCGAAGGCCTTGCCATAGCCGTGCGCGCCGCGATTGTCGACGCAGGCGACGATATAACCCTGCTGCGCCAAATATGCATGCCACAGGCCGAAGATGGCATCCCATGAGTCCGTGACATTTTGCGCAGCCGGGCCGCCGTAGGTGAACATGAGCAGTGGATATTTTTTTTGGGGATCGAAATGAGTGGGCTTGATGATGTAGCCATGCAGGCGCGTGCTGCTGGCGCCGGGAACCGTGATGAACTCGGTTGCGGGGAATTCGTACTCCGCGAGGGTGCGTTTCAGTGCCGCATTCTCTTCTAAATACTTCACTATCGTGCCGTTGACCTTGTGCAAGCGCGTCACTGCCGGCAACTTGCGGCTGGAATAGGTATCGAGATAATATTTCCAGTCGCGCGAGAAGCTGATCGTGTGCGTGCCCGGCTCGCCCGAAATTCTAGCAGGCGGTATCGCAACGCCGTTTGTCATTTTGTTCAAATCGAGCGCCTGGCGGTACAGGTGCCTGGCGATCGGGGTTTCGGCATTGGCCGTGAAATAGAACTGCTTGGCTTTGGCATCGTAGCCATGAAAGCGCGTCACTTCCCACGCTCCGCGCGTGAGCTGTTGCGCCGGCCCACCCGCGACTTTGTAGAGATACAAATGATTGTATCCATCGCGCTCGCTTTGCCAGATGATATGCTCGCCATCGGCCAAATAGACGAACTTCTCGCTATTGTCCAAAAAATTACTCGGTTCGACCCAGGTTTCCTCCCGCTCTTCGAGAACGATTTGAACCTGGCGATTCTCGGGATTGCCGTGCAAGAGCGCGAGCTGATTTTGATCGCGATTGAGGCGCAAAATCCATACCCAAGGCTTGCCTGCTATGAAGGGCGTCCAGCCCATGCGCGGAATGTATTCGAACGCCTCGTCATTGTTCTGCCACGTGCCGGTGTCGAAAAATTGCGGCTTTTTCGTGGCCATGTCGATTACACCGATGCGAATTTCGCTGTTGGGCTCGCCCGCAAACGGGAAGCGGAATTTTTTCAGCTCGGGTCTGCTGCCTTGCAAATCCGCCATAAAAAAATCACTGGTATTGGATTCGTCGAGCTGAAAGAAGGCGAGATACTTGCTATCCGGGCTCCACGACCAGCCGTCACGCAAGGCAAATTCCTCTTCATACACCCAATCCGAAGTGCCGTTGATGATTTTTCCCTCCGAGCCGTCGGAGGTGAGCTGGGTCTCATGCATGTCCGCCAATTCCACCACGAAAAGATTGCGATCGCGCACGAAAGCGACACGTTGACCGTCCGGGCTGAACTTCGCGAACATCTGATAGCCCTTCTCACGCGCACTGATGGGTGTGAGCGACTGGTCGGCAAAATCATAAATATAATAATATCCCTTGGTATTCAAGCGCCACACTGGTGCCGAATCGGTGTAAATCAATACCGCGGAGCGATCGTGATTGAAAGCATAGTTTTGAATGTTGATGCGGCGATCGACGTCGGCGGCTTGCAGCCGATTGCCATCCAGGAGTATTTTTTGTTGATTGCGTTCAAGATCATAGCTCATGATATGCGTCGCCCCATTCGCGGTATCCGGCTTGACGAAAGTGATCACCGGTCCCTTTTCCGCCCATTGTCCGCCTTGAAAGGCACTGCCGGCAAATTTCGCGGAAGCGTAAAACTCCTCCAACTTGAGGGACAATTTGGCTTGTTGCGCAAAGCCGGCAGCGTTGGTCAGCAACAAAGCGAGGGAGAGAAAAACCTTGATAAAGCGGCGATACCTGAATCGCAACGCGTGGTTCATGGATTGATTCTCCTCGTAAAGATCGAAAGAGCGATGGACGATTGAAACCAATCTATTCGGCGGCGTTGTTTTAATCAAGCTGAAAAAGCCGAAGTGTGCTTGTGGTCGAGAGCGAGTATGGTGACAAAGACGTACGAAAGGCGGGAGTCGTTCAAATGTCGTCGTGCATTCAAAATGGGCGAGGATTGCTAAAGGTATATGTGTGAAAAAAACGGCTGCGACACGAAACCCTTCAGTGGAAATGTACCGTTTGGGATGGGTTGCAGCGCGAAGAGGGATGACGCGATTTAACGTTGTTGCTGTAAATGCACCGGCGAGAAACAAAAAGGCGCAGCTCGAGCTTGCGCCTTTTTCTGCTAGCGAATAAGCAATGATTTCCGTACGGCCAGTAACGAGCCGGCGCGCAATTTATAGAGATACAATCCACTAGCGACTGGTTTGCCCAACGCATCTTTGCCGTCCCACGTCACGGTATGTATTCCTGCCGCCTTCATCTCGTGCGCGATCAACGTGCGCACGCGTGCGCCCTGCAGGTCATAAATCTCCAGACGCACCGGACCAAAGTGCGGCATTTCAAAGCGAATCGTGGTCGAGGGATTGAACGGGTTCGGATAATTTTGATGCAACACAAACTGCTCCGGCACCGCGTGGCTGGCTTCCTCGACGCCGGTAAGACCGCGCCCCTCCGTGGCTTCGATAAAGTGGTTGGTAGGCACGTTCGTATATTGTTCCACTGTCCTGGAGGGCCACTCGATTCTGAGCGTGTCGATCATTTGCGCGTCGGCCAGGCCGAAGGCGGCGTTCAAACTATTTTGTCCGAGATAGCCGGTTTGCCCGGAAACTTCGCGCATTTGCCATACCGCTCGATTGTTGATGTTCGCCTTGATTCTGATTTTTGTCCCGATCGCCGATCGATTCGAGATCGTGCCCACACATTTAATCTGGCACCATCGATTGTTGTTGCCGAGATTGGCATATAAGAAAGTCTGGCCATTGTTGCCCACGTTCAGCAAGTCCAAGTCGCCGTCGCGATCATAGTCCGCCGCGCAACTGCTGGCGCCACCGGTCAGCACGGACAGATCGGTTGTGACTCTGGTGAAGTGGCCGCTGCCATCGTTGATGTAAATCACGCTGAAACCGTCGTTACTCACGAACAAATCGAGATCGCCGTCGTTATCGAAATCTCCCCAACAACTGCCCTTGGAATTGCCGCCGTCGTTCGCGACAATGTCGCCGGTGACGGACGTGAACGTGCCGTTGCCCTGATTCGAGTAGAGGCGATTGTTTTGATTGAGATCGTTGGTCACGAATAGATCCAAATCGCCGTCATTGTCATAGTCGCCCCAGCTCGCACCGCGCGAGAATGCTCCGTCCGTGACCTGGTCACCTGCGACCACTTGTGCAAAGGTGCCGTCGCCATTATTCGTATAAAAGAAATCGTTTTCGGCGCTGGCCACGAACAGGTCGGCATCGTAGTCGTTGTCATAATCCGCCCATGCCACCCCGAGGGAATTGCCGCCGTCATTGACCAGCGCGCCCTCCACCACTTTCGAAAACGTGCCGTCGCGATTGTTCAAATAGAGGAAATCGTTCTGATTTCTGGTATTCGCGACGAAAAGATCAAGATAGCCGTCGTTGTTGTAGTCAGCCCAGCCGCAACCCGCGGCAGCGGCCACGTCCGTGGCAATTGCACCAGCAGTGACGCGCGCCCACGTGCCGTTTTGGTTCGCGTACAGAAAATTGTTTTCGTTGAAATTGGTTACGAACAAGTCCAAGTCGTCGTCATTGTCGTAGTCACCCCAGCTCGCGGCAACCGATAGCCCGCCATCAGTGACAATCGCGCCCTCGTTCACGGCGCTGAGAGTGCCTGACCCATCATTGGCGAAGAGGAAATTGTTGCCAGTACGATTCGCGATGAATAAATCCACATCGCCGTCGTTGTCATAATCACCCCAACCGCTGCCGCGCGTGATCGTGCCGTCTGTAGGAAGAGCATTGCCCGGCGGTAGGGAGAAGAACATCGTCGGCTGGCACGCGGCAGCCTGGAAACCGAAGGCCTCCGTGCTCGAGGTGATGCTGAAGCCATCGCTGGCATCGACGGTCCATTTGCAAACTCGATACTGCTGAAAAAAGCTGGCCTCTACGGAGAAGTTGGTGCTGGTGATGCCGATAAAAGTGGTATCCAGCTCGGGGCCGGAAAAATGCAAGCGATAAGTCAAAGGGTCGGGCTCCGCATTTTGCGCCGCTTGCCAGGCGAAGCGCAGTGGCCCCGTGGGATTGCCCAATACATGGCCATCCGGCGGTTCGAGCAGGTTAAAGGTTTGAGGAGAATTGTTGAGACCGAGGCCTTGTACCACGGTGATATAACGGTCGATGCCGGCGTTCGTGATCTTGTCGCGCCCTCCCCCCGGCCAGTGCACAACAATCGAATCGACGCTGGTGCGCGCGCCCAGGCCGAAGTGTGCGGTGAAATTGTCGCTCTGTTCACAGAAACCCTCCCCGGCGCGAATCTCCCGCATTTGGCGGAGCGCACCTGCGTGCACTGTCACCCGGGCACCCACGCCGTAATAATTGACTGAGCGGCCGCGCGTTTGAATCGCGATCCAATGATTCGCACCGCGATTGTTCAAGAGCAAACGATTTTTGGGAAAGGTGGAATTGAAGATATCGATCCAGCCGTCACGATTGAAATCAGCTACGGCCACGGCTTCGTTTCCGCCTTCCGGAATGCCGGTGCTGGCGGAGACTTCAGTGAAGGTGCCGTTACCATTATTGTGATAAAGTTTTTGTGGGGCAGGCGCGACCGGCACAAAAATATCGACCCAGCCGTCATTGTCAAAATCCGCCACGGCGGCGCTGAAATTGTAGTCATCGGCGTCTCCGGCAACCCCGGCCGACGCTGCGACGTCGGTAAAGGTTTCATTGCCGTTATTGCGATAGAGCCGGTCATTGCCGGGCCTGCCGGCAGCTTCGGTGTTGGCAACGTAGATATCCAAATCCAAGTCGTTGTCGTAATCGAGCCAAATGATGCCCCAGCTCATGAGAGAATCATTGACTCCGGCCGCTGCATTGACATTGGTAAAAGTGCCGTCGCCATTATTGCGCAAAAGATGCTTGATCGAATTCTCCAGCGCGTTGCTGCACGTGGCGAGAAAGGCGTCGGGATAACCGTCGTTATTGTAATCGCCCCACGACATGCCGTAGGTATTTCCGACGGCCTCCACGCCGGCCACGAGGCTGACGTCGTTGAAACTCTTGTAATCGAGATTTTGGAACAATTGGTTTCTGCCGAAGTCATTGCCGATGAAGAGATCCAGCTTGCCATCGAGGTTGAAGTCGCCCCAGGCGGAACCCTGGGTTTCCCGATGCGGCGTCAGGCGGGTCCTCAGATTGGTTTGCTCAAAGCTTCCAGTTTTGCGATTGCGATACAGGCGGCCCGGCGCGGCCAAATCTTCGAAGAAGACGTCTAAGTAGCTGTCATTGTCGTAGTCTCCGAAAACCGCGCCGAACACGGCTTCACCGCCGATCATGCCCGTGGTTAGAATCATTTCCTTGAAACCTTCCGGGCCGCGGTTAAGATAGAGCTTACTCGGATGAAAAATGTCAACCAGACCGTCGTTGTTGAAATCTACGGCGCTGGCCCCGATGCTCGAGATGCTTTCGTTGGGGATGAGGAGGTGGGAAGCGTCGGTGAAAGTTTGGGCATGCAGAGACAACCAGGACAGAATGGCAGCGTCGGCAAGCCATTTAGTCTGAAAAACCCTCATGACTCCTCCTTGGAAAACCGGATGGTTCAGGTCTTAAATTCTGCCAGAGCGTGATCTCGCTCGATATCTGGCGAAGGAGACAACAAAAAGCCGGAGGCATTCAATCGGGCGAGATCAAGAAGAGAAACATTGAGGCCCTAACTTTCAAACTCAGAAATGACTCTGAAAGTTTCTTCACGGATCGAAAAGCGGCCAACGGATCTTGTTTCGAGTCCGTTGGTCGCTTTTCGATCCGTGGGACATTTGCCTGGTTTGAAGCTACTCCAATTCGAGGGTTGCGGCAATGCCCCCAAGCTAGCTCCAATGATGCCCCGTGAAATAAAAAAGTAGAACTTTATAAAGCGTCGGATTGATTCATATCCTACGGCGTGAACCTAGGAGCAAACCAGTTGTTTGAGCGAAGAGCGCGAGGGGCGAGCGCAAGGGCGCGGAGCGAGAACAACGAGCATGAAGTTGTAGATTTTGTCTCTAGCGCTGATTATGCTCGGGTAATCATTGCATGATGATTCTCTTCGCTAAAAGTTGCCGCCATGCAAAAACAGCATTTTGCGCGTCTGTTGAAATACGCCGGCGTATAAGCGGCAAAAATACACCCCCGCCGCCACGCGCTGTCCCCTTTGATCGGTGCCGTCCCATGTGACTGCATATCCGCCGGCCGGCTGGAAGCCTTCCGCCAGAGTTCGAATCTCGTCACCGATCAGGTCATAAATCTTGAGAACCGCCTGTTCTGCAACCGGTAAAGTGAATTCGATTTGCGTCGCGGGATTGAAGGGATTGGGGTAGTTCTGATGCAGCCTGAAGCCCTGCGGCGTTTGGTCTTTGGAATCATGCACGCCGGTCGGATTGCTTCCTTCAGTAATGGTGAGCATTTGTCGAGTAGTAATGTTCTTCAATATCTCCCTATTTCCGGACGGCCATTCCACCATCAACGAGTCAATCATTGCGGTTTCACCCAGTCCGAAATGCAGGCGCAAATTTTGGCCGCAATATCCCTCCTGGCCGGCAACGTCGCGGCGTTGCCAAATCGCATTTCCATTGATCGTCGCTTTGAGGCGAACTTTCGCGCCGATGGCGGACTTGTTGGAAACTGTGCCCACGCAGCTCAATTCCAGCCAATTCTTTTGATTGCCGCCGTCGTTGATGTAAAAAGCATTGTTCTGGTTCTCGTTCTGCGTGCGCGCGACGAACAAGTCCAGATCGCCATCATGGTCGTAATCGGCCCAGCTCAAGCCATAGGAATAGCCCAGATCCATTACCGCCGGGCCAGTGATGATTTTTTCAAAGGCGAGAGTATCCGAGTCCATCAAAAGATTGCGATACAGAAAATTCCTCAATGGACCCGGCCCATAGGCGTTGGTGACGTAGAGGTCGAGATCTCCGTCATTATCGTAATCGCCCCAGCCGCTGCTCGCGGAATAGCCGCCGTCGTTCACGATGACGCCGGCCGTGATTTTCTGGAAGGTGCCATTGCCGGCATTTTGATAGAGAGCATTGTTCTGATTGCCCCAATTCGCCACGAAGAGATCCAGATCGCCGTCATTGTCGTAATCGCCCCAACTGCCGCTCCATGAAGAGGCGACGTCGGTGACGATATTTCCGGCTGAGAGTTTATCGAAACCCACGGTACCGTTTTCTTTGAGCAGGTTGCGATACAAATCATTCGTTTGATTCTCTTCATTGGCGACGAATACGTCCAAATCGCCGTCGTCATCATAATCGACCCAATTCATCCCGCGCGAGAATTTCAAGTCCGTCATCAGCGCGCCGGCCGTGATCTTCGTGAAAGTCTTATCACCGTTGTTCTGATAGAGAAAGTTGCGCTGCGGGCCGGTGGCATTCACGTCGCCGCTGTTGGAAACGTACAAATCGAGGTCGCCGTCGTTGTCATAATCGCCCCAACTGCATGCTTCGGAAAAACTTCCGTCGGTTGCCACGCTGCCGGTGGTGATGCGCGTGAATGCGCCGTTGCCGGTGTTTTCAAAAAAAGGATTGGTGTCGCCATACCACGTCGTGATAAAGGCATCGAGATCGCCGTCGTTATCATAGTCTCCCCAACTGCTGCCCACGCCGCGATTGGTGGTATTGACCAGGGGGCCTGCCGTGGTTTTGGTGAAGGCGAAATCCGGCGGGCCGTCGTTGCGATAGAGCAGATTGCTGCGGCCCGCGCGCAGGCCGCTGGTGACAAACAAATCGAGATCGCCATCGGAGTCATAATCCACCCAGTTCACACTGCGCCAGGCGCCGGTATCATTGACCAGAGCGCCGGTGGTGACTTTTGTAAAAGTTTGGCTGCGTGCATTTGAAAGCGAACACAATAATAGCACTACCACTATGCTGTGATCGTAACGGACGAAGGACATAACCTTTCTCCAGGGTGAGGTCGTGCATTTGCCGTTTTTTGATTTGGCACACCTTGCATGACACAGACGTCGAAGCCGAACGGGATGAAAAACATTCTCCAACGGATAGAAACAACCCAACGGATTTTTTGCCGGTTGGGTTGTTGCTACCATGATTTTGCAACGAAAAGAGACCAGCAACAAAAAAAGCCTCTAAAATATCGAATTTTGCCTGTATCGATCATGCACCTGAAACCGCCAAGCGTGTGGTCAAATCTGGGAATTTAGGCCTAAGGCTGGGGCGAGATAATGAAAATGCACGCGAAAAAGAAGGGAGATGCGATAGATTGCAAGCAGGATACGGTGGGTTGAGGTGGGGAAGCGATGAAGCGTGGGCTCAGTATTTTCCTTGAATGTTTTCAAACACCCTTTCGCGATAACTTCTGCTTAAATGGAGCCGCACGCCGGTTTTCAAGAATACGAAATAGTCGCCATTGGTAGCGGCTTGCAGGGTTTAATGACATCGATGCGAACAATAGTCGAACGATGTATGCGCACAAATCGCGAGGGATTCAACTGCGCTTCCAGCTCGCCGAGCTTCGCGCGCAACAAGTGCTTCTTGCCATGATGATGTAACCCGACGTAGTCGCCTTCGGCTTGTAGCCAATCGACTTCATCAACTTTGATGAGATCGACCCGGCCTAAAGATTTGATGACGAAACGCTCGAGATACTTCTCGCGGCCGGGCAGGTCGCGCAACAGAGCGGCGAGTTTTTGTTCGAAACTCGCGCCACGCCCGGCCTGCAACACCGCCCGCGCGCGTTGCAGAGCGAAACGAAACGCCTCCGCTTTCACCGGTTTCAACAGGTAGTCGAGCGCATGCGCTGCAAAAGCGCGCAGGGCAAATTCATCGTACGCCGTGATGAAAATGAGGATCGGCAGGGCGCGGGGCTCCACGGCTGCGATGACGCCGAAGCCGTCGAGCTCGGGCATTTGAATGTCGAGTAAAACCAAATCCGGAGTTTTGGCTTCGATATCCTCCACCGCCTGCAGCCCATCGCCGCATTCGCCGATGATTTCGACCTCGTGCTCGTGTGCCAGCAAAGCGCGGAGGCCCTGCCGGGCGATGGGTTCGTCGTCGACGATCAATGTGCGCATCATACTCTAGCGATCTTCATTTGCTGGGGAAGGATAGTTTCAGCGAAAGGGATCACGATGGTGGCAACAGCGCCGCCATTTTCTCCAGGCGCAAGCTCGAAACGACCGTGCTCGCCGTACAACGTTTGCAATCGTGCGCGCGTATTGGACAATCCGATGCCGTCTTTGCCATGGCCGGCATTCGGCCCTTCACCATTGTCGGACACGCGCAATTGCAACTCACCGTTTTGGCGTAACGCTGAGATTTTAATCACGCCCGCGCGGCGATGCTTGGCGAGGCCGTGGCGAATAGCATTTTCAGCCAACGGTTGCAAAATCAAGCGTGGCACGCGTGCGGTCAAAGTTTCCGGGTCGGTGTGCATGTGCACCTGCAAGCGATCGCCAAAGCGGATGGCTTCGATTTGCAAATAGTGCTGCAAAAATTCCAATTCTTGTTGCAGCGGTATTTCCTGCTCCTGCTGATTCTTCAAAGCCTGGCGCAGCAAATCACCCAACAACTCCACCATGTGCAACGCCTTGTTTGCATCCTGCTTGATCAGAACCGCAATGGTGTTGAGCGTATTGAACAAGAAATGCGGATGCAACTGCATGCGCAGAGCTTGTAACTGGGCCGTGGCGAGCTCGGCTTGCAATTGCGAATTGCGCACTTGTTCTTGCTGGAAACGGTGATGGTAAGCAATGGCATGAATAACCAAGATCGCTACGCCATAAACCAGGACGCCGTAGTCAAAAGAGCCGATGACGGAATAATAAAATCTTGCCCACGTGAAGGGCCGCTCCGGCGTTTGTCGCAGAGGCATGAAAATCAAATCATAAAGCGCACGGTGAATGATGGCCGTCGCGATGGCGAGCACAACCTGCGTGGCGATACGCGCGAGCCCTTGAGTACGATCGACGTAAAACCTCCGGCCCACCCATAACAACCACGGGGTAAAACAGAACCACAAAACGAAATAAGAAGCATCATTCATCAGAATACCAGACCACGAAACGGCCTGGCCAATGCTGGAGCGATAATAGTAGGATTGTGCAGCATACAAAATGCCGGCTACCAGCCAAATGCCAAAAATGATGGGCCATTTTTTATGTCGTTGGGACATGAGAACTGTTCGTTGGATTTTCATTGCTCTATCTTCAAATGAGTAGAGTTCTATCAAACTAAAGCTCACAAAACTTTAAAATGAAAAAACATTTCATATTCGATTTTCAGGAGTCTTCGTTGGATTTGCAAAATCGGTTCAGAATAGTGGCAATCACATCGCGCGTGGCGCGGCCGGGCGTAAGCGCTATGCGTTCGACTCTGCCGCCGGCTGCCTGCACGAAGTCGTGCCCGACGATTTCTTCAATTTTATAATCCGCACCTTTGACCAAAATATCGGGCTGTATGGCGCGAATCAGATTTGCGGGCGTGTCTTCTTCGAAATAGGCGATGTAATCAACGCAGGAAAGCGCCGATAAAATCACCGCGCGATCTTCCTGCGGCACGATGGGACGGCCTTCACCTTTCAAACGCCGCACGGAATCATCCGTATTCAAACCAACGATCAAAAGATCGGCCAGCCCACGTGCTTTTTGCAAGTATTCCACGTGGCCGCGATGCAAAATATCAAAGACGCCATTGGTGAATGCGACTTTCAAACCTTCTGCCCGCCATTGCAGGCGCAGCGCCAATAGCTCTTCTCGTGCGACGAGGTGTCCCATAGTTTCTCGACGATTTGGATTGCTGGATCTGGATGCTGGATACTGAATACTTGATACTGGATACTGGATTATTGGATTATTGGATTGATGGATTGATGGATTGTTGGATCCTTAAACCTACCGATCCAGCAATCCATCAATCCAGCATCTAGCATCTAGTGTAGTGTCTCAAAATTGATTGAACAAATGCGATTTTGGAGCGTCTTTCTCTT
>JBOHQX010000317.1:0-31909 GCA_050732395.1 bacterium | reverse complement strand
ATTCATGTTGCGCGTGTCGAATCTCAACATAAATGTTGAGTCACGAGCAAGGAGTAGCAAATGACAGTCAGTGTTCATCCACAGTAAGCCCCGTGGCGCAACATGAATGTTGCGCGTGTCGAATCTCAACATAAATGTTGAGTCACGAGCAAGGAGTAGCAAATGACAGTCAGTGTTCATCCACAGTAAGCCCCGTGGCGCAACATTCATGTTGCGCATGCCCAATCTCAACATAAATGTTGAGTCACGATCAAGGAGTAACAAATGACGGTTAGTGTTCAACCCAGTATGAAAAAGACGATTCCGCCAGTGAACAACGAAGGCACGTTGATGACCGGAGCAGAGATCTTTTTGGAATCATTGACGCGCGAGGGCGTCGATACGATCTTCGGATATCCCGGCGGCGTCGTGCTGATTATTTATGATAAGCTTTATAACAACCATAAGATCAAGCATATTCTGATCCGGCACGAACAAGGCGGCACGCACGCGGCTGACGGTTATGCGCGCGCGACCGGCAAGCCCGGCGTGGTGCTCGTCACCTCCGGGCCGGGGGCAACCAATACCGTAACCGGCATAACCACGGCTTTTATGGATAGCATTCCGCTCGTGGTTTTCACCGGGCAGGTGCCTTTGGGCTTGATCGGCAACGATGCGTTCCAGGAAGCCGATACGCTGGGGATCACGCGGTCGATTACAAAACACAGCTTTCTCGTGCGCGACATCAATGAGCTCGCTGAAACCGTGCACAAGGCTTTCTACATCGCCACCACCGGCCGGCCCGGGCCCGTGCTGGTCGATTTGCCTAAAGACGTGCTCATGGCAAAAACAAAGTATCGCCCGCCGCAGAACATTCAACTGCGCGGCTATAAACCCACCGTGAAAGGAAGCCCGCGCCAGATTCTGAAGGCAGCCGAGATGTTGCGCGAAGCCAAGCGTCCGGTTATTTACGCCGGCGGCGGCGTGATCAGCGGCAACGCTGCCGTTGAGCTGAGAGAGCTGGCATACCACACGAAAGCTCCGGTGACAACGACGCTTTTGGGTCTGGGAGCTTTCCCAGAAAACGACCGGCTTTCGCTGGGCATGTTGGGCATGCATGGCACCTGGTATGCCAACATGGCGGTGACGGAATGCGACTTGCTCGTCGCCATTGGAGCACGCTTCGACGATCGCGTTACCGGCCGCATTAAGGACTTTGCAGCCAAGGCCAGGAAAATTCACATCGACATCGATCCCAGTTGCATCAAGAAAAACGTCGTGGTCGATCTGCCCATCGTCGGCGACGTCAAACACGTGCTGCGCGACCTCGTTCCACACGTCACGGCTTGTGATTCGAGCGCGTGGCTGCAGACCATTGACAACTGGAAAACCGAGCATCCGCTGCGTTACAAGAAGAAGGAAGGCACCATCATGCCGCAGGAGTTGATTGAGGCGGTGTCGCGCGTCACCAACGGCGAAGCGATCGTGACCACCGACGTCGGCCAGCACCAGATGTGGGCGGCGCAATGGTACAAGTTCAGCCAGCCGCGCAGCCATCTGTCCTCGGGTGGATTGGGAACGATGGGCTATGGGTTTCCTGCAGCTCTCGGCGCCGCGATCGGTATGCCGGGCCGCACCGTGGTCTCGATCACCGGTGACGGCGGCTTTCAAATGACGGCAATGGAACTGGCAACGGCAGTTTACTATAAAGTGCCGGTAAAAATCGTGCTCATGAACAACGGCTATCTCGGTATGGTGCGTCAGTGGCAGGAGATTTTTTATGGCGGACGCTATTCGCATTCCGAGCTGGCCAGCAGCAATCCCGACTTTGTCAAAATGGCCGAATGCTATGGCGCGATCGGCTATCGCGCCAAAACGCGCGATGAGCTCGAGGTCGCGCTGGCAAAGATGATGGCGGAAAAGGAACTGCCGGTTTTGGTTGATGTGTGGGTCGATCAGAAGGAAAACGTTTACCCGATGGTACCTGCCGGCGCCGCCATTTTCGAAATGATCGAGGGTGACAAAGAATGAAGCACACGATCAATCTGCTGGTGGAAGATTCCCTGGGTTGCCTGGTGAGAATCGCCGGCTTGTTTAGCGGCCGGGGCTTCAATATCGACAGCATCTCCGTGGGCAAAGCGGAAGAGCCCGGGCTCTCGCGCATGACGATCGTCACGCACGGCGATGACAAGGTTATTGAGCAGATTACGAAGCAGCTCAATAAAGTTGTCGAGGTGATCAAGGTGATCGACTTGACCGATATCAGCAATGTTCATCGGGAGCTGGCCTTGATCAAAGTCAACACGCCACCAGAACAGCGTTCCGAAGTGATGCAAATCGCCGATGTTTTTCGCGGTAAAATCGTCGACATCAGCCCGAAGACATTGACGATCGAAGCCACGGGTAGCGAAGACAAGGTCGATGCCATCATCAGCATGTTGCGCCCTTTTGGCCTGAAAGAAATCGCGCGCACCGGGAGAGTGGCGTTGAAGAGGGAGTTTCAAGGCGTGACGTGAGCTTCGTAGTAGCGCCTTCAGGCGCCGGATCTATTCTGGCACTATTCATTCGAGCTGAGTTTTTTTGCCTTCTGTCATTCTGTAAGAATCTTCCCCAGCTCTGGCGCCAAACTTTTACTTGAGAATTGTTTCGAGTGAGTGGGAAGATTCTTACAGAATGACATATAAAGAATGCAATCATTCGTCAAACGCCCGGCTACTCAGATGAAAAGACGCCATAGCAACCATCCGGAAGGAATGTTCCAATGAAGATCTATTATCAAAAAGACGTCACCCGCGACGCCCTCAAGGGCAAAACCGTCGCCGTGCTCGGCTATGGCAGCCAGGGCCACGCGCATGCGAGAAACCTGAAAGATAGCGGCTATGACGTTGTCGTGGGACTGCACCCCGGCAGCAAATCTCGGGAAACCGCGGAGGCCGCGGGCTTGCGTGTGCTCGAGGTGGCCGCGGCCACGCAGAAAGCGGACATCATCATGTTTCTCACGCCGGACCAAACCCAGAAACAAATCTATGAACGCGAAGTTGCGCCGCAATTGAAGCCTGGAAAAACCATTGCCTTTGCACACGGATTCAATATTCACTTCGGGCAAATCTCGCCTCCGAAAGACGTCGACGTCTGGATGATCGCACCCAAGGCCCCCGGGCATTTGGTACGGCGCGTGTTCGAGCAGGGCGCAGGCGTGCCCTGCCTGCTTGCGGTCTATCAGGATGCCAGTGGCAAGGCGCGCGAAACGGCGCTAGCGTACGCCGACGGCATTGGCGGCACGCGCGCCGGCGTCATTGAAACAACTTTCGAGGAGGAAACGGAAACCGATCTGTTCGGCGAGCAGGCGGTGCTGTGCGGCGGCGTCTCCGAGCTGGTCAAGGCAGGATTCGAGACGCTGGTGGAAGCGGGCTACCAGCCCGAAATCGCTTATTTCGAATGTTTGCACGAGCTCAAGCTCATCGTCGACCTCTTTTATGAAGGCGGCATCTCACGCATGTACTACTCCGTTTCTGACACCGCCGAGTACGGCGGCTTGACGCGCGGCCCGAAAATCATTACTGCCGAGACGAAGAAAACCATGCGCCAAATGCTGCAAGACGTGCAAGAGGGCCGCTTCGCGCATGAGTGGATTCTCGAAAATCAAGCGCAACGCCCGGTGCTCAACAGCAAACGCCGCCAGCTCGCCAAACATCCCATCGAGCAAGTCGGCCGGCGTCTGCGTGAAATGATGACCTGGATCAAAAAGTAACTCAGCATTTAAGAGGTAACTCAACATTTATGTTGAGAAACTTGCGCGACATGAATGTCACGTCACACATATATTAGGTAAATCCTTTGAGGCAAATTCAGCTTTATGACACAACTCTGCGCGATGGCACGCAAGGAGAAAAGGTCACGTTTTCGGTGGAAGATAAATTGCGTATCGCACGCAGGCTCGAGGCTTCCGGCATGCACTATATCGAGGGTGGATGGCCGGGCTCGAATCCAAAGGACGCCGAATTCTTCGAGCAGGCGCGGAGAGAAAACTGGCGCCATGCCCGACTCGTTGCTTTCGGCAGCACCAGGCGCGCCGAGACGGCGCCGGAGCAAGACCCAAACCTGAACATGTTGTTGAAATCTGAGACGCCGGCCGTCGCGATATTCGGCAAATCATGGGCATTGCACGCGACCGTCGCTCTCGGGGTTTCCCGTGAAGAAAACTGCCGGATGATTTCAGAATCCGTCGCCTTCATAAAGAAGCACGGGCGGGAGGTGATTTACGACGCCGAGCATTTTTTCGATGGCTACAAGCATGACCCCGAATATGCGCTCGCCACGCTGGGCGCAGCCCTGGATCATGGCGCGGATACGATCGTGCTTTGTGACACCAACGGCGGCGCCCTGCCTACCGAAATCTATGAAATCACAGCACGCGCCTGCGCGAAAATCTCGGCGCCGGTCGGGATTCACACGCACAACGACGGCGAGCTTGCCGTGGCCAATACACTGGCAGCCGTGCACGCGGGCGCCGTTCACGTGCAGGGAACGATCAATGGATTCGGCGAGCGTTGCGGCAATGCCAATCTCGTCTCCGTCATCGCCAACCTGCAATTGAAGCTCGGTTACCGCTGCGTGAGCGAGGAGCAGCTCGCCGCACTTACTGACTTATCCGCGTTCGTCTACGATCTCGCGAACCTGGCGCCGCGAGACGAGGCGGCGTATGTCGGCAAAAGCGCATTTGCGCACAAGGGCGGCATTCACGTCAGCGCCGTGATGAAAGAGCCGGTGACCTACGAGCACATCAAGCCCGAGCTGGTCGGGAATTCCCGGCGCGTTCTGGTGAGCGACCTTTCCGGCCGCAGCAACGTCTATTACAAGATGAAGGAGCTCGGCATCAATGGCCGTGATGAGGTCAATGCCGGCGTGATTGTCCAGGAGATCAAGGAACTGGAGCATCAAGGCTACAGTTTCGAAGCGGCAGAAGCCAGTTTCGAATTGCTGGTCGAACGCCGCCATAGCCGGCTGCCGGTATTCTTTCACCTTTCGGGATTTCGCGTTGCCGTTGAAAAAGACAGCGCTGACAGCCCGCGCAGCGAGGCCAGTATTCGCGTGAATGTCGACGGACACTTGGAACATACGGCTGCGGAAGGCGACGGTCCGGTGAACGCCCTGGACAATGCGCTCCGGAAGGCGTTGTTGCGCTTCTATCCTGAAATCGCCCTCATGCGCCTGGTGGACTACAAAGTGCGCGTGCTGAACGATGGCAGCAGCGGCACGGCTGCGCGCGTGCGGGTCTTGATCGAGTCCCAATCGCAAGAAGCGCGCTGGTCGACGATCGGCGTTTCGGAGAACATCATTGAGGCGAGCTGGGAAGCGCTGGTGGATTCTTTCACATATTTCCTTTACAAAAGGCACACGTTTCAGCCTTTGCGAGAGCACTTCCGTGAAGAGGTTGCGTGAGGTGACCGTGACTCAACATTCATGTTGAGTCAGCCAACACGCGGCATGAATATCGTGCCACAAATCATGGAGGATGATCATGAAGGGGAAAGTGCTCATTTTTGACACCACCTTGCGTAACTCAACATTTATGTTGAGAAAACGCGCGACATGAATGTCGCGCCACAAGTTTAAGGAGGATGTTCATGAAGAAGCGAGTATTCATTTTCGACACGACGTTGCGCGACGGCGAACAGTCGCCGGGATGCAGCATGAACATCGACGAGAAAGTGCAAATGGCATTGCAGCTCGAGCGCCTGAAGGTCGACGTCATTGAAGCCGGCTTCCCGATTTCGTCAGCAAGCGATTTTGAAGCGGTCCGGGCAATAGCCCGTAGAGTGCAACACGCCACGGTTGCAGCGTTGTGCCGCACCCGGCCGGAAGATATCGACCGCGCCTGGGAGGCCATCCGTGACGCCCGCCGCCCGCGTATTCACACGTTCATTGCGACCAGTGACATCCATCTGGAACACAAGCTGCGCATGAATCATCAGGAAGTCTTGCAAGCCATCACGGCTGCGGTGACACGCGCGCGTTCCCATACGGCTGACGTCGAGTTTTCCGCAGAAGACGCCAGCCGCAGCACGCTCACTTTTGTTGCCGAGGCGGTTCAAACCGCGATCCGCGCTGGTGCGACGACGATCAATTTGCCAGATACGGTGGGCTATGCCACGCCCGAAGAGTACGGCAAAATGTTTGCTGAGATCCGGACACGGGTTCCGCAAAGCGCCAAAGTGTGCCTGAGTGCGCATTGCCACGATGATCTCGGGTTGGCCGTTGCCAATTCACTCGCCGCGATCGAGAACGGCGCCGACCAGATTGAATGCACGGTCAACGGCATCGGCGAACGCGCCGGCAATGCCTCATTGGAAGAGATCGTCATGGCTTTGCGCACGCGTTCTACCGTGTATCACGCTGAAACCAATATCGACACCCGCCAGCTCTATGCGACCAGCCAATTGCTCTCCTCGATTACGGGCATTCAAGTTCAACCCAACAAAGCGATCGTCGGAAAAAATGCCTTTGCGCATGAGGCCGGAATTCATCAACACGGCGTGCTCAATCATGCCTTGACCTACGAGATCATGACTCCGGCATCCGTTGGCGCTCCGGGGAACAGGCTGGTGCTCGGCAAACACAGCGGGCGGCATGCCTTGCGCCACCGCTGCCGTGATTTGGGATTTGAGCTCGGCGATCAAGAGCTCGAAAAGGTTTATCAAACCGCAATCCTGCTCGCCGACGTTAAGAAAGAAATCGATGATGATGATTTGAAGAATATCGTGTTGAATGTGAATGGGATGAAGAGCATGAGGCTGGCGGCCGCAAAGCAGTTGGTCTGATGAGCTTGTTTCCTGCACAAATGCGTCACTGTCATCCTGGAAGGAACTTTTTTGTGCATGAGCACGCTGCGTAGGAATTTGCGATTTACTATATGCTTGAAAAGATTCCTCCTGAGACAGCCTTAAAAACCATTCCGTGACGATTATAAACGCGATGAACGTCGAGCAATTGGTAAGGGTAAAACCTGAAACTGAGGATCATCCACATGGGAATGACGATTACGGAGAAGATTCTCGCGAAACACGCCGGATGCAAAAGCGTCGAGGCCGGGGAGAATATATGGGTCGACGTGGACGTGCTCATGACGCACGACGTCTGTGGCCCACCGACCTTTGCGATTTTCAAGAAGGAATTCGGCCCGCATGCCAAAGTCTGGGATCCGGAGCGCGTCGTCATTATTCCGGACCATTACATCTTCACCGCGGATAAACACGCCAATCGCAACGTCGATATTTTGCGCGAGTTCGCCGCTGAACACCGCTTGCCTCACTTCTATGACGTCGGCACGCCGCGCTATAAAGGTGTTTGCCACATCGCGCTTCCCGAAGAAGGCTGGACGAGACCCGGCGAAGTTTTGTTCGGCACCGACAGTCACACCTGCACGGCCGGGGCTTTCGGGGAGTTTGCCACGGGCATCGGCAATACCGATGCCGCCTTCATTCTCGGCACCGGACGCTTGTGGGTCAAGGTTCCCGAGACGATGCGATTTGAGATTGAGGGCGAGCTGTCACCCTGTATCATGGCGAAAGATATCATTTTGCATATCATCGGCGACATCGGTGTGGATGGCGCGACCTACCGTACCATGGAATTCGCCGGCAGTGGCGTGCAGGCGATGACCATGGAAGACCGCATGACCCTATGCAACATGGTGATCGAAGCCGGCGGCAAAAACGGCGTGATCGCCGCCGACGCGACCACGGAAACATACGTGCGCCACAGAACCTCCGCTGCGTACGAGATCTTTCAGAATGACCCGGAGGCCAGGTATCACAGCGTCTATCGCTATCAAGCGCGGGACATTCAGCCCATGATCGCCAGACCGCACTCGCCGGACAACAAGTCCAGCGTGCGGGAATTACTTGATCAACCGCTGAATCGGGCCTACATCGGATCGTGCACCGGTGGTAAGCTCTCGGACTTTTTCGCGGCGGCGCGCCTGCTCAAGGATCACGAAGTGCGGATCGACACTTACGTGGTGCCGGCGACCATGGAAATCAGCCAACAGTTGCGCGAGAAAACCATCGACGGAAAATCACTCTGGCAAATCTTTGCCGACGCCGGCGCCAAAATCGGGCAGGCCTCGTGTGCGGCATGCCTGGGCGGGCCCGCCGACACGTTTGGCCGTCTGAATCAAGATGAGATTTGCATCTCGACGACCAATCGTAACTTTCCGGGGCGCATGGGCTCGAAGCAAGCGCAGGTGTACCTGGCCTCGCCCTACACCGTGGCGGCCTCGGCCATTGCGGGCAAGATCACTGATCCGAGGGATTATTGGGAATAACGACTCAACTTCTTCAACCCTAACCAGGAAGCACAAAATTGATGAACCTCATCCAAGGCAAAGTATTCGTGCTCGGTGACGACATCGATACCGATCAAATCATACCTGCGCGTTATCTGGTCTACAGCCTGGACCAGGCCGGTGAACGGGAAAAGTATGGCGAGTATGCGCTGTCCGGAGTGCCGTTGCACGCTGCCGGGCTTCCCCAGGGCAACGTACCATTTGTCGTGGAAGGTAACTGCAAGAGCGAGTTCACCATCATCGTAGCGGGCAAGAATTTCGGCTGCGGCTCCTCGCGCGAGCATGCGCCGGCGGCATTGGAAATTGCCGGCGTCCGCGCGGTAGTCGCCACCAGCTATGCCCGCATTTTTTATCGCAACGCCGTGGATGGAGGCTTTCTCGTTCCCGCCGAGTCGGTGCAATCACTCGTGAGCGGATTCCGAACCGGCGATGAAGCGTTGCTGAACCTCGATGAGGGGTTCTTGAGAAATCATCGAACCGGCGTTCAACATGCTATCAAGCCTTTGGGCCGGGTTCGGGAGATTCTCGAAGCCGGAGGCATTTTTCCTTACGCCAGTAAGGTCGGGATGTTGAAAGCGGCTTGAGGCGCATGGCGAGGTCGTATGCGGCGCAGAATTCAAAGCACAAAATCCAAAGCACAAAATTCAAGCGTTGTTTTGTGCTTTGAATTTTGAGCTTTGGTTTTTGAGTTTCTTTTCTCATAGAGTACAGTTTTCACTTGTAATGGACCAGCGAGGACGCTTATGCAAGACAGAAAGAGAATCATGTTATTGCCGGGCGATGGCATTGGACCCGAGGTGATGGCGCAAGGCGTCAAGCTTTTGCACGCCATGGAAGAACCGCTCGGCATAAGCTTCGAATATGAGGAACACGCGGTCGGCGGCCAGGGGCTGAAGGACTTTGGCGTACCGTTGCGCGAGGAAACGCTGCAGCGCTGTAAGGCGGCAGACGCGGTGCTGCTGGGCGCGGTGGGATTGCCCGAGTTTGACCAGCATCCCGCTCATCTGAGACCCGAACGCGCGTTGCTCGATTTGCGTTCGGGCTTGGGTGTATTTTGCAACCTGCGACCGATTCACCTTTACAAATCGCTGCTGGACGCGTCGTCGTTGAAATCGGAAGTTATCCGGGATATCGATCTCCTCGTGGTGCGAGAGTTGACGGGAGGGTTATACTTTGGCAAGCCGGCCGGCGTAAAAGATGCCAAGGGTGAAAGAAATGCCGTCAACACCATGAAATACAGCGAAGGCGAGATCAAGCGGATCGCGCGCAAGGCCTTTGAGTTTGCTCGCAAGCGCAAGCGCAAGGTGACCTCGGTGGACAAAGCCAACGTGCTGGCCGTCTCACAACTGTGGCGTTCGGTGGTGGACGAAGAAGCGAAGAGTTTTTCCGACGTGCGTTTGGAACACATGCTGGTGGACAACTGCGCCATGCAGCTCATTCTCAATCCCCGACAGTTCGACGTGATTTTGACGGAAAACATGTTTGGCGATATTTTGAGCGACGAGGCCAGCATGTTGACCGGTTCGATCGGCATGCTGCCCTCGGCAAGCATCGGCGCCGGCACGGCGCTGTATGAACCAGTGCATGGCTCGGCCCCGGATCTCGCCGGCAAGAACGTCGCCAACCCCATCGCCATGATGAGCTCGGTGGCCATGATGCTGAAATACTCTTTCGACCGTCCCTTGGCGGCGATGGCGATCGAGGAGGCCATTTCCACCGTGCTCGCCAGAGGTTTCCATTCCGCCGATCTTAAATTGAAGAATGGCACTTTGTTGGGCACGGATGCGCTGGGCGACGCGATCGTCAAAGAAACCGTGCATTGCTTTTACACCACGGATATGACGGTGTAGCACGGTGCCATAGTGGTCGCATCTGCGGAAAAATTGTCAATTGTGAATTGACAATTGACAATTTACCATTCACAATTTACAATTGAGCAAGATCACAGCAATCCCTGTATCTTGTGTAGGAGAAATCGATGCCCTTCTTCAGCCGGCTACGATGCCGTGAATGCCATCAAGCAGTTTCGATTCGGCCGCAGGCGGTCTGCGAAAACTGCTTCGGGCCCTTGGAAGTTGATTACGACTATGAGCGCATCGCGCGTGAAGTTTCCCGGGAACATTTTACACGGCGGCCATTTTCGATGTGGCGCTATCGTGAGCTCCTGCCGGCCAGCGGCGCCCCGCTCGTCGGGCGACAAACTGGAGGCACCCCGCTCATTCAAGCCAAGAGGCTGGGCAAGCGCTGGGGCCTCAAACGCCTCTACATCAAGAATGACGCCGTCAATTTTCCCACGCTTTCTTTCAAAGATCGCGTCGTGTCCGTGGCCATTACCGCAGCGGCTGAAATGGGATTCAAAACCGTCGGTTGCGCTTCCACGGGCAATCTGGCCAACAGCGTAGCCGCCCAGGCCGCGGCGGCGGGAATGCCAAGTTTTATTTTTATTCCAGAAGATTTGGAAGAAGCGAAGATCGCAGCGACGGTTTGCTATAATCCTACTTTAGTGCGGTTGCGCGGAACATACGATGACGTCAATCGGCTTTGCAGCGAGATTGCGTATGATCAGGCCTGGGGTTTCGTGAATATCAATCTGCGACCGTTTTACGCCGAAGGATCCAAGACCATGGGTTTCGAGATCGTGGAGCAGCTCGGCTGGCGAATTCCAGACGCCGTGGTCGTTCCCATGGCTGGTGGCTCATTGATCAACAAGATTCGTAAAGCATTTGAGGAATTTATCAAGCTCGGGTATTGCGAAAAGCATTCCTTTCACATTCATGGCGCGCAAGCTGCCGGTTGTAATCCCATCACGCAGGCCGTGAAGCTCGGCGCAGGAGAAATTTTGCCTCAAAAACCGCATACCATTGCCAAGTCACTGGCCATAGGCAATCCCGCAGACGGTTATTACGCTGCAATGACGATAAGAGAAACTGGAGGATGGGGTGAAGATGTGACGGATGATGAGATTGTCAACGGCATGCTTTTGCTCGCAGAGACGGAAGGCATTTTTGCGGAGACGGCCGGCGGCGTGACCGTCGCCGTTGCAGAGAAGTTGGTGTCGCAAAACCGCATCAAACCGGAGGAGGTGACAGTGCTGTGCATTACAGGCAACGGTTTAAAGACGCTGGAGGCTCTGCGCGAAAAACAGCGCAATCTTCTCCCCGTCATCGAGCCCAAGCTCTCCGCCTTTAAAAAAATGGCCGAAGAGCAGCGCTTGGTTCAATAGTATTGGCGAATTTTAACTAAGGAGGAAATCAAAATGGCTGTCAATGTTCGCATTCCGGGGCCGCTGCGTAATTACACCTCGGGAAAAGCGGAAGTCGAGCTGGAGGCCGCAAGCATTAAAACGTTGCTGGAGCAGCTTCAAGGGTCTTACCGGGAGCTTTTCGGCCGCATTTGCGAAGCGGATGGCTCCCTCCGCCGCTTTGTAAATGTTTATGTGAATGATGAAGACATCCGCTTTTTGAGCAATCTAGACACTCCGCTCAAGCCCGGAGATCACGTGAGCATCATTCCGGCCATTGCTGGTGGTTGAGCGGATAAATTACGGTATTCTTGTTTGGGCGGATAGATAAATTGGTGCTGTCATTCTGGAAGCCGAAAGGCCCTTGCGGGAATCTTCCCATGCACTGGGCACAAACTCTGATAGTAAGATCATCCCAGTGCTAGGGGAGATTCCTGCGGAATGACATGAAAGAAAATGCTCTGCAAGCAAATGAAAAACGCTATCGAGGAAAACATACGCTCATGCACGCGCATCATCAAAACCTAAAACCCGTCGCCAGAGAACCAGCGGCCCTAAAGGGCCCCTCGATGGTTGCGCCCTTGCCTTTCCGGTATCCGGAGGCTCCGGATTTTGATCGGCTGTCTTTTGACGTCTATCAAACGGCCGGGATGTATCTCGCCTGCCACGTCACCAGTGAGGGCTCGGACGTTCTTCGACAATGGCCGAACTCCTGTTTTGAAGTGGGATGGGAAAAATATTACTCGGATGACCACATCGAAAAAGACTGGCGCTCGGTTTTCGCAGCACCTATTGTCCCCATGCAAAATCTTTCATTCCATCCTGCTACTTGTGCGTTGCATTATGGCGCTGCAGCATTCGAGGGTACAAAGGCGTTTTACTCTTCAAAAGGAAAGATCGTCCTTTTTCGACCCGAGATGAATGCCAGAAGATTTCAAAAAACCACCGCCAGGCTGATGATGCCAAAAGTGCCGCTCGACATGTTCGTCGATTCGATCCGGCTGACAGTTCTCGCCAACCGGGAATTCATTCCGCCCTATCGCCAGCAAGACTGGGCATGGGAAACGCGTAATCCGCGCTGTCTCTACGTGCGGCCATTGATTGTAGGGCACGGTCCCCAGATCGGGGTCAAGCCAGCGATGGATCATTCTTATCTGGTGTACACCACGCCGGTGCAAGCTCTATATCCGGTGGAGGGGATTCGAGTCTTGGTCTCGAGCAACATTCATCGTGCGTCGCCGGGCGGCATTGGGAACACTAAAGCCGCCGCCAACTACGTAGGAGGATTTTTTGCTACGCAACTGGCAAAACGCGGCTGGGCCTGGGCGGAGAACAAACCGGTCAAGGTGAGTGACACGCCATTTCACGACGTACTGTATCTTGACGCCGTGCACAACGAATTCGTCGAGGAGTTTTCCGGCGCCAATTTTTTTGCCGTGACCCGGAATGGGATTCTGGTCAGTCCGGAATCGAATTCCATTCTCGCCGGGATTACGCGGGATTCGGTCATCACCCTGGCGGCCGAGCTGGGGTATAAAGTGGAACGGCGAGCGCTCAGCATTGAGGAGGTGATGAATGCCGATCATATCGCGGAGGCATTTTGCACCGGCAATGCGGCGGTCATCACGCCGATACTTTCGATCCAGCATGACGGCCGTCTGCGCACGTTTGCGGCCGCAGAAAACAGAATGGCACGGCGGCTCTGGGATATGCTGGTAGGGATTCAATTGCAAGCACGGGAAGATCCCTTTGGATGGGTCATGGAAATTGATTAAATTAATTATTCGAATGTCTGCTTGCTGCTAAAAAAGGAATTTTCCAACGGATAGAAACAACCCAATGGATAAAGTCAGTTTTTTTATCCGTTGGGTTGTTTCTATCCGTTGGCGACTTTCTGATTGGCTCTGGTCACAGTATGCCCTTAGATGCTCGACCGGGTCGAGGTCATCCTCCTATGAACAAAACACAGGTGTATAAAGCAATATGCAAGCATCTGAGTATCAAATCGAGTCGCTTGGCGAATGCCAGATCGATTCGCCTTTGGGATTGCCCGTGTCCTCCGGCGCCGGGGTCGCCGGCTACGTCCCGGATGCGGTGAGAATTTTTGTAAACCTCGAACATCATGATGACCATCAACCCGAAACGCCGGTCACCTTGGAAAAGGCCGGGGCCAGAGCCAGGATTTATTTTCGTCCCGGTTACACCAGAGCGGCAATCATGACGTGCGGCGGACTTTCGCCTGGCTTGAATAACGTCATTCGCTCGCTGTATATGCAGCTCTATCATCGTTATGGGGTCAAAACCGTCTTGGGCCTGCGCAACGGTTATCGCAGCCTCAATCCGAAGTATGGCTATGCTCCCATGGTGTTGACGCCGGATGTCGTGGAACGCATCCATCGCATTCCCGGAACGATTCTCGGTACCTCGCGCGGCGAGGAAGATGCCGCCATTGCCGTCGATACGCTCGATCGCGAAGGCATCAACATTCTGTTTGTCATCGGCGGGGACGGCACTCTCAAAGGCGCGCATCGCATTTGGTTGGAAGCAAAACGGCGCGGACTCAAGATCGGGATCGTCGGCGTTCCCAAGACGATCGACAATGACATCAATTTTGTCTACAAGACCTTTGGCTTCGACACCGCCGTCGAACAAGCCAAGGAAGCTTTGGATTGCGCCCACACCGAAGCGCGCAGCCATCCCAACGGCATTGGCCTGGTCAAGATCATGGGGCGCGAGTCGGGATTCATCGTGGCCTATGCCGCGCTGGCGAGCCGCGACGTCAATTTCGCACTCGTTCCGGAGATCGCTTTCGAGCTGGAAGGCGAACACGGTTTGCTGCACTATCTGGAAAAGCGCCTGCACGCACGCGGCCATGCCCTCATTGTCGTGGCGGAAGGCGCGGGCCAAAATTTAATGGGCGAGCGCGGAGACGACAAGGATGCTTCGGGCAACGTGCGCCACAAAGACGTCGGCGCGTTTCTGCAAGACAAGATGCAGCAACATTTCGCGCGCAAGAACGTCGAGATCAATCTGAAGTACATCGACCCGAGCTATACCATTCGCAGCGTGCTCCCGAACGCGAATGACAGTATTTACTGCGACAACTTGAGCCGCTACGCCGTGCATGCGGCCATGGCCGGCAAGACCGACCTGGTCATCGGACAGTGGCACAACGTTTTCACGCACGTTCCGATTCCACTTGCCATCGCGCAACGGAAGAAAATCCTGCCGGAAAGCACGCTCTGGCTGAGCGTGTTGGAGGCGACAGGTCAGCCGCCCGCGATGCACTATAATACCAAGAAGCCAATTGCTTAACGGAAATATTTCTCCCACGGAAATGGAACCCCACGGAAAAATTCTAAAAGTTTTTTGACAGGATTAACAAGATTTACAGGATGAGGATCAATCTTGTAAATCCTGTCGAAAAAGAACTGGCCGCGCAGCGGCTTCTGTTTTCAGCTGGTCTGAGAACTGGCGTTGTTCTTTAAGCGGCTGGTTAGAAATCAGTATAACCGGACATTCATCATGCTCATCATTCTTCACGCCAACATCGACGAAACCTCCAGCGCATTTCAGGTAACCTGGAACTATCTTGAAAATCTGCCCCGCATCCGCATTCAAAAGCATGAAGTGCAGGGCCGGCAACAAAAGCTCACGGAAATCTATCTCATCGGCGATACCAAGAGGTTGAGCCTCGAAACCATCGCCGCGTTGCCGGCGGTGGAGCGCGTGGTGCGTATTTCTGAAGAATATCGCATTTTGGGCCGCCACCAGGATGACAATCGCACCACCGGCTTCGACTACAACGGCATTCACTTCGATCAAGATACTCTCATCGTCTTCGCCGGCCTGTGCGCTGTTGACAATCGCGAGCACGTGGAAAAGATGCTGCACGCCTTGCACGAGAACGGGCAGACGTGTACGCGCATGGGTGCTTATAAGCCGCGCACCAATCCGTATTCTTTTCAGGGGCATGGCAAGAGCTGCCTGCCGTACGTGTTCGAGCTGGCCGGAAAGTATGAAATCAAGATCATCGCCATGGAGATCACGCACGAAAATCATCTCGATGAAATCGATGGATGCCTGGCGCAGGCCGGCAATCCCACGGGTGTGATGCTGCAAATCGGAACGCGCAACACGCAGAATTTCGAGTTGCTCAAAGCGATTGGCAGGCAAAAGAAATATCCCGTGCTGCTGAAAAGAGGTTTCGGTATCTCGCTCGCGGAGTCGCTCAATGCCGCGGAGTATCTGGCCAGCGAGGGCAACAGCAACGTGGTTTTTTGTTTGCGTGGCATGAAGAATTCATTTGCCGAACCGCACCGCAACATGGTTGATTTCTCCCACGTTCCGGTCGTGAAGCGCTTGACGCGCATGCCCGTGTGCATCGATCCTTCACATTCCGTGGGATCGAGAGAGCGGGCGCCCGACGGCATACTCGACATTTTCCACGCCACGGCGCAAGGCGTGATCGCCGGCGCGAACATGATCCTCGTGGATTTTCATCCCGACCCCACCAAAGCACTTGTCGACGGCCCTCAGGCGCTTGTGCTGGAAGAACTTCCCCACTTTCTTGCCGACGTGCAGGTCGCGCGGCAGGCCCACCTGAAGCGATTGCAATTGGCAAGGCGAAGTTTAGAAATAGTGTAACTGTTCAGCTTCCGACTCCGGGTGACAGGGTTGGTACGGTAAGTAACATTATAATGTCATCCTGGAAGGATCTTTTTGATAAGGTATTCATCGCAGCGAAACGTCATTACCAAGTTCTGGGAAGCAAGGGCATATTGGCCATGAAATCCGTCATTAATACGTAAAAATTGCTGCTTTACAATATTTTATTTGTAAAAATTACATAATTTAATTATAATATAATGTCTGAGAAAGAAGGCCGAATCACGCAACTTTCGACCACGGGAACGGATTTGTACTTAGATTTCCGATTTGCGATGTACGATTATCGATCCGCGATCGTAAATCGTTAGTCGCAAATCGGTAATCGGAAATCACCAGGTTTTTGGAAGATGAGAGAAATTCCAATTCTCAAAAAATCCCTTGCTGACGAATCCCACGGCCGGCTTTATCTGTTGTATGAGTTGTTTCATTCAATCTCTTCTACACTTGATACCGAGAAGGCCTTAAACCTGATCATCGATGCGGCCGTGAGAATCACGGGCGCAACTTGCGGCTCATTGATTCTGGTTGATTGGGAACATCAACGACTCGATATCAAAGTCTCGCGAGGCTTTGTCAAGCATATCGGTAATATCAAGCTCAAAGTGGGTGAAGGGGTAACCGGCTGGGTCGCTCAGAATGGCCGGCCGCTGTTGGTGAAGGACGTCACGCAGGAGCCCCGCTACGTGCAGCTCAAGGCAGATATCAAGTCAGAGCTGGCAGTTCCCCTTGCGCTTGATGACAAGGTGATCGGAGTTCTCAATGTCGATAGCACACAACTGCACGCGTTCGATCAAGAAGATGTTGCTCTGCTCACGTTGTTGGCTAAACAATCGGCGCAAGTGATTCGCAACGGGCAAGTGCACAAGAAAATGCTCGCCCTCGAGGAGCAGGTGAGAAGAGCGGAACGGCTGGCGACGGTGGGGGAGCTGGCGGTCGGTTTGGCGCATGAGATTCGCAATCCACTCACCATCGTGAAGATGCTTTTTGACTCCGGCATACATTTCGACGAACGCGACCGGCAAGTCATTCGCGACGAGATGTCGCGCATGAACCGGATCATCACGAACCTGTTGGACTACTCACGCTGCGAGGATTCGCACAAAGAACCATGCGACCTCAATTTGAGCCTGGAAAATGCCTTGATTCTGTTGTCGCATGAATTCGACAAAAGGAAGATCCTGATCAGCAAAGCTCTCGCCTCCGGACTTCCACCTGTGTTGGCCGATGCGGTGCAATTGCAGCAAGTCATTCTCAATCTTTTGATCAATGCCATCGAAGCCTCGCCCGAAGAGTGCCGGCTTTCCATCAGAAGCTCACGGCGCGGGGACAATCACGTTGCCGTTACCATTGAAGATTCCGGTTGTGGAATGCCACAGGAGATTCAAAAGAAGCTTTTCGTACCTTTCACCACGACCAAGCCGAAAGGGCTGGGATTGGGCCTATCCATTGTCAAGCGGATTATCGATGACCATAATGGCGCCATCGAGATTGTGAGCAGGGAGGAGCAGGGAACGTCGGTAAAGATCGTGCTGGCAGCCTGGACAAATGAGGCAGGCGAACGACCAGTTTTTTCCAGTGATCAATCACCTAGGTTGAAGCAGAGAGACGACAGCCGTGAAGCCCGAGACGCCGAACATACTGATCGTGGATGATGAACCGAATATTCATTATTCCTTCCAAAAAATGTTGCCCGGGAATTACAATATTCATTCTGCGCACAGCGCTGAAGAAGGACTTCGACAAATCGAAGCAAATGAAATCGATATTGTGATCCTGGATATCAGGCTGGCGGGGATGAATGGCTTGGAGGCGCTGCAACGCATCCGGCAGCTCGACGGCCGCATGCCGGTGATTCTGATAACGGCATACGGCACCGTGAACACCGCGATCAACGCGATGAAGTTCGGCGCCTTCGAGTATTTGCCCAAACCCTTTGACGTCGATAAGATGCGCGATACCATTGAAAAGGCCCTGGGACACGGCAAACTCAAACATCGCGCCGTTTACATTCCAACCGATAACCGTCATGACGACGAATCCGGCGACGTTATCGTGGGTTCGTCGCCGGCAATGCAAGAGGTCTACAAACTCATCGGACAAGTCGCCGAGCAGGACGTCACGGTATTGATTCGAGGCGGAAGTGGCACGGGAAAGGAGCTGGTGACGCGCGCCATTTATCAGCACAGCAAACGCGCCCAGAAGCCATTTCTGGAAGTGAATTGCCCCGCTTTGCCCGATAACCTGCTCGAATCGGAGTTGTTCGGCTATGAGAAGGGCGCCTTTACAGGCGCCTTCGACCGTCATTTGGGCAAATTCGAGCAGGTCGACGGCGGCACTCTGTTTCTCGATGAAATCGGAGAAATGTCGTCGGTGACACAAGCCAAGGTCCTGCGCGTGATTCAACACGGTGAATTCAGCCGCATCGGCGGCACGGAAGTCATTCATACCGACGTGCGCCTTCTGGTCGCGACCAATCGCAATCTCGAAGACGCCATTCAAGCCGGTCTATTTCGTGAAGACTTGTACTATCGCCTGAACGTTATCACCATCCAGTTGCCTACGTTGCGGGAGAGAGCGGAGGATATTCCCGAGCTGGTGAATTATTTTGTTTCGCGCGCTAGCAGAGAAGCTGGTAAGGACATTGCGGGAATTGATCAGGCGTGCCTGCATCGGCTCAGCCACCATACCTGGCCCGGCAACGTTCGCCAATTGGAAAACTGCATCCGCCGTGCCGTCGTTCTGGCCAAAGGCCCCACCATAACCGTGGATGACCTGGAGCTCGATGCCGGCGCTCCCGTGGACAACACCGCCCCGGTTTTGGACGTTGAAGCGGCTCTGGAAAAAATCATTGTTGAGTTCGCTGCGGGAAGTAGCCAGGTCGAGCTATGGCCGGTGGTGGAGCGACTGCTCGTCAAAAAAACGTTGCACCTTACCAAGGGCAATCAGGTACAAGCCGCCAGAATTCTTGGCATTCATCGCAATACTTTGAGGAACCGAATGGAGCGATATGGCATCACGGATAGTGATTAGCTTGCCAAAGTGAGGTCGAAATCACAATGCTTCGACCGGTCTTGCTGTAAGTATCTTTCCTGTGTTGTTGTGCGGGCCTCTTGAGATGATTCCTGACGGAATGACAAATAAAAGGGCCTTTCTAACCCGACGGAGCATTGTCAAGCGAACGACTCGACCGCGAACTATCCACCCAAGCTGAACGCATGCTTTAGCCCGCGCACTGCCTGCCTGGTCCTGTGCTCGTTTTCCACTAAACCGAATCTCACGTATTCATCACCGAACTCACCAAAACCAACACCGGGCGCCACGGCCACTTTTGCTTCCTTCAGAAGGAATTTCGAGAATTCCAATGACTTCATGGCTCGGAAGGCCTCGGGTATGCGCGCCCAAACGAACATCGTCGCCTTGGGCTTTTCCACCTGCCAGCCGATTCGTTCCAAGCCGCCACACAGCACGTCCCGCCGTTTCTGGTACAGATTACGGATCTCTTTCACACATTCTTGCGAACCATTCAGTGCCACTGTCGCGGCGACTTGAATCGGTGTAAACATGCCGTAGTCGAGATAACTCTTCAAGCGAGCAAGCGCGGCGATGATTCTTTTATTTCCCACGCAAAACCCCACCCGCCAGCCCGGCATGTTATAAGTTTTGGACAAGCTGTAGAATTCCACCGCGATTTCTCGCGCTTCCGGCACTTGCAAGATGGAAGGCGGCTGATAGCCGTCGAATGCGATCTCCGCATAGGCGAAATCATGAATGAGGATGATTTCCCGCTCCCGCGCGAATGCCACAATCCTGGTCAGGAAATCGAGATCGATACAAGCGCCGGTGGGATTATTGGGAAAGTTGAGAATCATCATTTTTGGATGAGGCCAGGCCTTCGTATAAGCATCCATGAGGTTCTGAAAAAAATCTTCGTTCACGCCCATGGGCACATGATTGATCAGGCCGCCGGCAATGATCACGGCGTAGGGATGGATCGGATAGGCCGGATTGGGGCAAAACACGACGTCGCCGGGATTTACGATGGCGAGCGCCAAATGCGCCAACCCTTCTTTCGAGCCGATCGTCGCGATGGCTTCCGTGGCCGGATCCAATTGCACGCCATATTTCATTTTGTACCATCCGCAGATCGCTTCCCGCAGCTTGATGATGCCTTTGGAGAGTGAATAACGATGGTTATAGGTCTTCTGGGCGGACTCGAGGAGTTTGTTGATGATATGCTTCGGCGGTGGCTGATCGGGATTGCCCATGCCGAAATCGATGATGTCTTCCCCTTGCCGCCGAGCCTCCATTTTAAGATCGTTCACGATGGCGAAAACATAGGGCGGTAAGCGATCGATGCGTTGGAACTCGAACTTGGGCATAAGTCAGCTTTCCTCGTGTTTTTGTTACACTCTGCCTCTTGTACCTTACGAAAATAATGCGTAAAACGAAATACGTAAACTTCTTCAGTCTGGTTGGTCGAGCGCGCGTTGAGACCTTTGTTGAATGGGCGGAAGAGATTCTGCTCACCATGAATCAGTCCACCTGGCCGCCATCTCTCCTCCACTATATGACCTGCCCTGGACGAGACATTGTGTTCAAAATAGGGCAGCAAATCCGTGCATGATGGCTTTCTTGTTTCATATTGCCCTCTCGCACGACGTTTTTCATCCCTCAATAATCCGCAAATTAACAATATCTTTCGCCTGAGGTTTTACCTTAACATTATAAAATTACTTCATGGTATTATTTTTGTTAATTTATTTAGATATATTTGTTTAATAGTTACAAATATTATGAAAAATAGTCTCCACGCCTACACGGCTTTGGAGGATAACATACGCTCTCAATTCATCCAGGCCAACTCAATGAAATGAAAGGTTGATCATGAAAACCATGAAAAAAGTCATTGTCTCCCTTTGCATGTTGTTGGTGTCTCCTTTTTGTGCTTTTGCCCAAGAGACTTCCGAAGCGGTTGTGACCGGCAATGTCGCTGGCGCGTTTATGAGCAACTATGTTTGGAGAGGTCAGAAGCTCAGTCCAGAAAGCGTGATTCATCCAACCGTGGGAATTTCATTTGCCGGGTTTACGGCAAATCTCTGGACCTGCAACGACCTGGAGCTCAACGAGACCACCGAAACGGATTTGACCCTGAGTTACATGCTCGCACTGAGCCCGGTTACCATTGACTTTGGATACATCAATTATGCGTTCGACGGTTTCAAGGACACGCAGGAGTTCTATGCCGGAGCTGCGTTAGGCGTCTTGCTGCGCCCGGCGGTGAAGTTTTACTATGACTTCGATGAAGGAAAGGGAGGATATCTGGCGGTGTCGGTTGCCCATTCGGTCAAGCTGTCGGAAAGGGTATCCTTGGATTTGAGCGCCTTGGGGAGCGCCAATTTTGACAATGGCATTTTGGGGCGTGATGTGGCGGGCGAAGAGTTCACCGGCCTGTACACCTCTCAGCTCACGGCTGCCTTGACCATCCCGATTCTGAAATATGTCGCGGTGATTCCTAGCGTCACCTATAGCTTTCCTCTCGGCAACGATGCTGAAGCTGCGATCAAGGCAATCAGCTATGACGGGGACAGCAGCATTGTGTTTGGCGGGGCGGCACTATCATTCACCTTTTAGCCATCCCTATGAAAGTGATGATGTTCGAAATGAATGACAATTTGCGATGAGCGATTTACGATTGCCGATTTGAGATGCCAGTTTTTGATAAATCCTTCGTATATCGACAATCGCTAATCGTCAATCGTAAATCAACTCGAAAGTGAAGGAGAAGCTATGAAACCAAAATGGTCTTTCCCTTTTGCGATTTTGATTCTCGTGAGTGTGTTGGGGGTCGTTTATCCCACGGCAAAATCCGAAATCACCGGCGGGCCGATCAATAGCGGCGACGTGGCTTGGATGCTGACGGCCACGGCATTGGTTTTGTTGATGACGCCGGGATTGTCGTTCTTCTACGGCGGCATGGTGAGGGCCAAAAACGTTATCTCCACCATGCTCCAGAGCTTTATCGCGCTCGGCGTGATCAGTATCCTCTGGATAGTGGTTGGTTTCAGCCTCGCTTTTGGTGAAAGCCTCGGCGGTCAAGGCTCCGGGTTGATTGGAAATCCCCTGACTTATTTCATGTTCTCGGGCGTGGGCAGTGGAACGCATCCCGACCTCGCGCCCACCATTCCGCTCATCTTGTTCGCGCTTTTTCAACTCAAATTTGCGATCATCACGCCGGCTTTGATCACCGGTTCGTTTGCGGAACGCGTGCGTTTTTCTAGCTACCTATTGTTCATCTGTTTGTTCAGCATTTTTATTTACGCCCCGATCGCGCATTGGACCTGGCACCCCAACGGTTTTTTACGGCAATGGGGCGTGCTCGATTTTGCGGGCGGCACGGTGGTGCATATGTCCGCCGGCTTCGCCGCGCTTGCCGGCGCACTGGTATTGGGCCGCAGAAGAGATTATTCCCGCGAACCGCATGCGCCCGCCAATGTTCCTTTCGTCATCCTCGGCACCGGCATGTTGTGGTTCGGCTGGTTTGGCTTTAATGCGGGATCCGCTCTGGCCGCGTCAGAACTCGCCACTTCAGCATTTCTCACCACCAATACTGCCTCGGCCGCCGCGATGCTCGCATGGATTCTGTTCGATGCGATTCGCGGCCGCAAGCCTTCGGCATTAGGGGCTTGTATTGGCGCGGTTGTCGGTTTGGTGGCCATTACACCGGCGGCAGGATATGTCAACGTGGGTGCGAGCATTTTCATCGGCACGCTGGCAAGCATCATCTGCAACTATGCCGTGAGTTTGAAAACGAAGTCGACGCTCGATGATACGTTGGATGTTTTTCCCTGCCACGGTGTGGGCGGAACCGTCGGCATGATCGCCACCGGCATTTTCGCGCAAAACGTTGGCTTGATGCACGGCGATCCGAAGACCTTTTTGTATCATCTCTTGGCGATTGTTATTGTCGGTGTCTACAGTTTCTGTGGCGCTTATCTGCTCTACAAAGCGACGGACAAAATCATTCCGCTGCGTGTTTTCCCGGAGCATGAAGAAATCGGTCTGGATCTCAGCCAGCACGGCGAAACCATTGCCAATGGAAACACCAACGGCAAACACTCGACTGCGGTTGCCAAGCCGCATGCGCATGAGTTGACGTATGCAGCCTCATCGTAAGATCTTATCCCAAAACTCCCGCCACCCTCCCGCCATTCAAGGTGTTGCAGAATAAGAGATCGCGAGCCCCGCATTTGTAGCGGGACTCGCGATATAGATGGAGTGTATCGCCTCTTGGCATCGCCAAGGATTGTATGCCTGGCCTTCACGATTCGGACCGGGCGATTCAATTTTCGACTTGCTGCGTTGGGCATATTTATCCCGTGGCTCAGTTGTTCTTTTCGGGAGGTTCGGTTGGAACGGTAAGGCCTTTCGTGTTCCATTTCCACACGACAAAGGTAAGCGGTGCTGTGCCCGTATTTTTAATACCATGCACGTCCCACGGCGCCGCATACAACATATCCCCCTTCTGCGCGTTGAAATCTTTGCCGTTGAGATGCCAGGTGCCTTGCCCCTCGGTGACCATCAAGTATTCCTCCTCGGCGTGTTGATGCGGAGGATGAATTTCCAGGCCCGGCTTGATGACGGCAACGCCGGTCATCACGTCTTTCGTGCCGTACGTTTCGCCCTGATAGTAGGTGTGAAAGGATCCCCAGTCGAATTCTTCACGAGCGGCCTCTTGTTGGGTCTTCACTTTGGACGTGATCACACCAGTAAGCTCTTCGGCAAGCGTTGCGCCGATGACGACTGCCAATATCGCAACCGCCAACATGGCCAACACACGGACGAATCTGTGCTTCATTTCTGGCATGGGTATTGTACCTTTCTGGCATATTGGTTTGAGCATTGTGAATGTCGAGTCATGCGGTGATGCGAGCTGCTATCGCCATGATGATTTGTCGTCATGCTCGTCCCGGTCTAAAATCAAAGTAGAATCACGGGGAGGAATTTTCCAGTTTGTACTCAAATGGCAGCATATCGGCCAGTCTCTCCCACGCCCAGTATCCGCACTTGATGATGGCCGTATCACCGAGATAACGCCCGGTTCGGTCCACCTTGACCAGGCTCTGCTCGAGCTTGATCCACGATTCCTGCGCCTGCGGATCACGTTCAATTTGATGATGCCTCAGAAAATTGCGCTCTTCGCTCTCATACAGATATTTCACACCGAGATAATCCGGAAAACTCAAATAAACCTCGTTGGAGTTTTTACTGGGGCCAAAAAAAGTCTTCCAGTTCACCGGCTCCGCCACGCGCTTGGTCTCTCTCTCCCAGGCATGTTTAAACGAAAAGACTTCAAAACCTTGCTCTTTGAGCCTGCGATCGAGGCGCGAGGTCGTATCACAGATCGTGGCAAGGAAATGGCGCAAGGATCCTTGATAGGCCCGCTGCCGATTTTTCTGCCAGCTCCGATTTTGCTCCGGCGACTGGGGTACCAACTCCTCAAATCTCGTGTAGCCTGCATATCTCAGATTTTGACTGGTCGCGACAAAATCAGTTAGCAGAAAATCGAGCCTATAGCCCAGCGCAAGATTTTCGATGATCAAAGGCGCGCGCGCCACGGCCAGAAACTGGCCGGCTTCATTTTCACTGAATGCGAGAAAGTGTGCGTTCTGAATTCTGATTTCCCGGCCGTTCTTGGTGTTGCTCAACAAGAGCAGGGTAAACTTCTCAAGATCGTGCCGCCATTGTTTGTCGCCCTGTGCCGTTACCAGAACCTCCGGGCCCTGGAGCACGGTCGGGCGAAGCTCAAAAACGAGCTCACCCTTAAAATCGCCGGAAATCGTGATTTCCTTTTTCTGAACCTCATAGCCAATCAGGGATGCCACGACCTCAAAATTGCCGGCCGGAACTTTCAAGAGCTGGAAGTGGCCGCTGGAATCCGTTATGCAGCCTATCAGCGATTTGTCAATGAAGACTTGGGCGTTGGGAAGGGGGAGGTTGGTTTCCGCATCAAACACAGCGCCGGAGACAGAATTGTGCTGTTGCGTTTGTGCGGGTAGAGAGTGGATGCCACTTAAAACGAGTAAATACCCAAAGACACAATGAGACAGATGTAAATTCTTCATGAAACAAATGACTTTGGCGATTCTTTCCGTAGAATCTTTAGAACCCATATCGATTTAAGAACTGAATAGCATCCTGCTTATTCTCAAATTCAGCATTTATTTTGTCGCCGTTGGAGTATTTGAGGTGGAGCTCGTATTCGAGCGCTGGACCTTCTATTGTTTCTGGATTATAATTCATCAGAAAAGATATAGCCTCACTAATACCTCCGCAGTTGGCTTGTATACCATGCAACGGTACGACAATGACCGCGATAATTTTTTTGCTAATTGATTTCTCTAATCCAACAAAAAATGCAGCGATATCGTGGTCGTGCATCTTTGCAAGACTGGAAGCCATCAGTCGTCTTTGTTCCTTTTTGAGTCTTTTCCAGCGCTTGATTTTTCGGGCGAACTCGGATTCAGACGTTGCTTCGTCAAAACTAGCGTTGATTCCTACCTTTTGAAATGCTGACAGAATAGATGGGTAGGGAAAATAGAGTACATGGAATCCCAAGGAACGCAATTGGGTCACTGCGCCTTCAGTGAAGAATCCAGCTAGAACCGCGCCCAAGAAAGGGCTCGAATATTTGTGTGTTAGAGTAAGAGCTCCTACAGCGCCTTGGATCTCCTGGGCTTTATTGCGTGAATGTTTCGTATACCGTCGCCAAGCCGTTTCAATGAATGCAATGGGTTCTCCGATTTTTTCGGCGGTGCCTGCTCTTTCCAAAACATAATCTATATCGTGTGCATTGCCATAGAGATCAAGCCAAGTTACTTTTTTACCTTTTCTGGCCAGACGTGCACCTTTCTTGTCGAGAAACAAATCGTACCTATTGGCAAACGTCTCTAAGAACGGTTCCATTGCTGCTTCCAAGATGCCTCCAATGATCTGCCCAAAAGTATGTGCATAGGACCGAGCCATCCTAACCCTCCTAACCCTCGACAAACAGGAAGCCTTCTTGCAAAGGTACTCGATGTTTACGGTTCTTCCATTTTACGTTTCTATCTCTGAGCTTTTGAAAACGGTAGCGTTTGAAGCCATTTGCCAAGGCTAATTTACCCAGCCACTGATCAACAGGACAATAAATACCGTAAGGGGCGGAATCTCCTATAATCCAACAGAGATTCGATCCAGTTTTACAAACTTTTCTCAAACTTGACCATACCGCTGCAAGGTCGCGAAAATAGGCGGCAACCATCGTATGGTAGTGTTTTTTACCACCATGCTGCAAGCGGGCCAGCTCCAACTGCCGCGTAACTGGTTCAAGCTCATGGCGAATCGGGATCAATTGCTCCGCGGTAAGAACCTTTTCTAAAGTCAATTGTTCTTTGGAAGCATGTTGCGATGACGAGACGATGAGATATTTGCGTACTTTGTCGTGCAAGTCTCCCCATCCTTGAACTTCACCCCAAAACGTCATTTCAAAACGAACTGCATCTGCATAATCATAATTGTTGGCATAGGGTGGAGAGGTGATTACAACATCGACTGAACTGGGCTTGAGCTGATCACATTGACGGGCATCGGAACATAGAATAGTCGCTTGGCTTTCTCTTGTTTTTGAAGTGATCCAACTAAGATCCGTTTCCATAATTTGGGTTTGCTGAACAAAAGCTGTCAAGGGATGAGCGACGTTTTTCTTTGTCTTCTTAGGCAAGATGTATTGCCATTGCGCGGTTCCGGCATGAGAGGTAGGTCTAAGGATAGTCGTGATAGCGAGCCAAAGCAACTCTGATTCGGGCGAACCATCATCCAATTCGCCCCATGAGATTTTAAGGCGATGTAAAAACTTCAAGCAATCCATAGAAAAGCTATCTAAAATAAGCTGAGGATAATTTGTTGGCACTGCCTTTAGGCGCTTGGAATGTTCAAGTAGAGCCTTTCTCTTTTCACAAAAAGATGAGAGTGAGACATTCCATCTAAGCTTAATTTGGGCAATCCTTGCGACAAATGGGTGTGCCTCGATTCCAACACTTGGGACACCTGAGTTGCCGGCCGCAATCATGACAGTACCAGAGCCGGCAAATGGGTCGAGGATTAGGCCGCTCGAGTTGAGGCGCCAATCCCGAATAAGAGATTCTACCCATTCTGCTGAGAAACCTGCTGAATAACGAAACCAACGATGAATCGGCAAAGCCATGTTATCGATGAAGCTGCCCGATCTTTCGCTGGTTGGGGCATGCTCTCGCTGTGATTCAAATAATGCTAATTGATGAGACATTCTCGAAAAAAATTAGTGTGGTGAACTAGACTTGGAATGGATTGATGGATCGTGAGCGCCAAACATCAACACTGCATGAATCCATCAATCCAACATTTCTTTACAGTCAAGCGGATTGAGCCATGGGCTCCTGCCTTGGCGAAAGGGCTCCAGTCAAGCTGACTGGGTTACAGGGTCCAGCCTTCGCGATATTCACGTTTGACGTATTTGTTGGCTTCGGGAATGTTCGTCACTTCCATCTTCTCGCCATCCCACAACAGCCGTTGGCCGCGCAGGCCCTTGTCCTGGAAAGCGGCGTTCGCGCGTACCGCGAGGTTGCCCATCAGCACGATCTCGGAGAGCGGGCCGGAGACGTCGAAATTCGAGCAGGCGGGTTCGCCGGTTTTGATCGAGTTGATGAAATCGGCGTAAATGCCGGCCAGGCCGTTCGGCACGCGTTTGAGGCGTTTGGGCGGTTGTTTGTAGGCTTTCATTTTCGTTTCCGGAACGAGACGCGGCTGCTCTGCGTAGGTATTGCACATGATCGCGCCTTTGGTGCCGACAAACAGCGTGCCGCTGCCATCACCCACGCGCCGGCCGGCCTCGAGCTCCACCGGCCGTGGCGGTGTCAATCCGCCTTCGTACCACATCAATTTCAACGCCGGCATTTTACCCCGCGCCGGAAACTCGAAGGTCACCACCGACGCGATGGGACCGCTGTCTTCGGTGAACGGTGAAGAGCTCGCTTGCACCGCAGTAGGATGGCCGAGCTTGAGCGCCCACACCGGCGTGTCCAAAATATGGCAGCCCATGTCGCCTAACGCTCCCGTGCCATAGTCCCACCAACCGCGCCAATTGAACGGCAGATAAATCGGATGATATGGGCGCATGGGCGCTGGGCCGACCCAACGATCCCAATCAATCGTGTCGGGTGTGACCGCCGGCACGTAATCGGGCCGGGTCACGCCTTGCGGCCAATAGCCTGCAGGCCGATCCGTCCAAGAATGCACTTCAATGATGTCACCAATCGCGCCGTCTTCAATCCACTCTACCATCAGACGATTGCCTTCACCGGCACGGCCTTGATTGCCCATTTGCGTCATCACTTTGTGCTCGCGTGCGGCGAGAGTGAGCTGGCGGGCTTCCCACACATCATGTGTCAACGGCTTCTGGCAATACACGTGTTTTTTCTTTTTGATCGCGGCCATTGCGCCAAATGCGTGCACGTTATCCGTGGTCGAAACACACACGGCATCGATTCCCGCTTCTTTTTCGAGCATCTCGTAGAAATCGACGTAGGCATTGCAGCCGCTGTAACCGTTGCCGGCTAGCTTGGCATAGGTCTCATTCACCAATTGCTTCGCCGGCTCGCGTCCTTTGACGCCGCCGAAATAGAACTTGCTGTAATCCATCTCTTTGACGGGATCGGCCACAGCGATCACTTGCACCTCGGGCAGCAGCATAAACTGGCTCATGTCATAGGTGCCTTGTCCGCCGACGCCGATCATGGCGAGGTTGATTTTGTCGCTCGGCGGTATGTGGCCCGGGCCGCCGAGCACATGACGCGGCACGATGGTGAAGGCCGCTGCTGCCGATGCGGCCGTGCCGAGAAATTCACGGCGCGTCATGCCGCCTCGTTGTTTTGAAGTTGTTGCTCGCTCTTTCATACTTGTTTTCCTTTCCGTGATATGAGAGATAGAATTTATGTTGCAAATATTGTCGTCCGGAGCAGGCTCTTAACGCCGGGCTTGCTTTCGCAAGATAATGTAATTTCCGTGTCTGTCAATCGTTTTTTCAAAGCCAAGCGGCTCAAAGTTTTAGGTGCTTGATACTGCTTTTAAGCACTATCCACCATCCTCTATCCTCAATCCACCCTCTAACCACGCACCGCACCTATCACATCTCCTCGCTGCTCCAACGTTCGCCGCATGGCAGCACGCGATAGCGCTGGTTCTGTGCTTTCGCTTCGTTGACGAAATCTTGCGGATCTGCAGTGTTGAAAGTAAACATGTCGTAATGGCACGGGATTACCAGGCTCGCGCCGATTTGCTGCGCGAGGGTCACAGCTTCTTTGGCATTGAGATTTCCCATCACCCGTCGATTCTTTTTGCGGCCATTAATGGGCAGCAGAGCTGCATCAATCGAAAAGTTCTTTAGCTGTGTTACGATCTCATCGTGCCACACCGTGTCGCCGCTGTGATAGAGTGTCCATGAACCGGATTGAATCACATATCCCATAAACTTGCAGCGCCCGAGCTCATCGCGCTCGATATCTTCATGCGCCGCCGGCACACCATGGCATTTGAAGCCGCTGACTTTAATACTCTCGCCCTCATTCAATCCAATTGGGGAGGCTGAGTCAATCTTGAGCCGCTCGGCTACAAAACTGCGATTGGCTTCCGGAATGACAAGTTTGAGCCCGGGATTGGCTTTCATTAACGGAAGAATGGTCTCGGCATCGAGATGGTCGGTATGATTATGGCTAGACGTGACCACGTCGATGAAATCAAGCCGCGCCGGAGCGATCACCAGCTCGGTCATGCGAATGTGAGGGAGGTCGGTATTCGCATATTTCCGCGTCAGCGAGTCAGAGAGATAGGGATCGATGAGCAAATGTTTTCCTTGCCATTGGAGGAGGAAGCCGCTTTGGCCGAGCCACCATAGATGGAAATTAGTGTGATCTGAGGCCGAAGTGTGGATGTCCTCCAGTAAAGCATCGTCTTTGAGTTTAGGCGTAATCATGGCCGCGTTTTGATAAAATATTCCAACGGTAGAAACAACCCAACGGATAAGAATTCATTTGGACAAGATTCTTAGAAATGCATGCCTCGAATTTCGAAGCCATTTTTTCCTGCAATCTTTTTGCTTTTCATCCGTTGGGTTGTTTCTATCCGTTGGCGATTTTTGATATCACAATTGCGCTCGCACTCGCCTCGCACCTTCTACCATGTTTATCAACTTCTGCCTGGCTGCCCATCTCGCCGTTTGGCTCAACCCGCAGTCCGGCGCAACGGAAAGCTTCTCCGCCGGCGCATATTGCAGACACAGCTTGATACGTTCGACAATGTCATCGACCGATTCAATATAATAATTCTTCACGTCGATGATCCCCACGGCCACCTCCATTTTTTGGGCAATGCGCGCAATCATCTCGATCTCGGCAAACTCGCGGTTGGCCATTTCGACGTGCATCTCGTCGACTTTGAAATCCAGAAAATCCGGAAACATGGGCGCGAGACGGCGATAGCCCACGGGACGGCCTTTGAAGTTTCCGAAGCAGAGATGCACGGAAAGGCGGCACTTGCCCACCACGGGCTCGACCGTGCGGTTGAAAATATCGACAAAACGTTTGGTGTCCTCGCGGTAGGCGTAGCAACTCATCGAAGGCTCGTCCACGGCCAATTCTTTGCAACCGGCGCTCACGAGATCTTCCAGCTCCCGACGTACGATGGGCAAGAGCGCTTCGGTGATGGCATAGCGGTCCTTATAACGCGTGTTCGGTATGAGCCTGCCGCTCAATGTATATGGCCCGGGGACGCTGGCCTTTAGTGCAGGCCCGGCTGGTGCGAGATGTTGCAGTCGTTCAAACTCAGCGACAGCCCCCAGGCCGCGTGGGGCGCGCAGCTCGCTGATGATTTCATGCTTGCCGCGCTGATCGTGTGCCGCAGGCCCCCACCTGCGCGGGGACGCTGATTCCGGTTGAATGCCTTCCAGGTAGCCGTAAAAGGAGAGATTGAAATCGAAGCGCGTCTGTTCGCCGTCGGTGATCACATCGAGACCGGCGAAGTGTTGATCATGAATGGCCGCGATGACCGCATGCTCTTGCATCTCCACAATTTCTGCCGTACCGAATTGATGGAGATGCCGGCTGGCAAACTCGAGCCAGCTCGGGAAGGGATAACTGCCGATGACGGTGGTGCGGAGGGGGAGGTTGATCATGGCGCCGTTAACTCTCTCTGGGTAGTGAAATTTTCCAAAGTGTATTTACACACGGATCAAAAACTCACACAGAGGAATCTTCTTGAAGTACTTTTAAGCAGCCCGAACGCCGGAAATCTGTACTTCAGATTTTCCAAAGCTTGAGCTCGGAGAACAATTGGACATAGTGTGCTTGCAAGAACTTGCAGGGGATACATTTCACTGACAAAATAACCCTGTCATCCAGAAGATAGTCGTTAACAAAACTCCGTATGAATACTCCTCGATGAGTGAGTACACGCTGTTCTTTCGATATGAATGGTAGATCTTGATGCTGAAAAGATAACAGAAGGGCCTTGTGATAAGTTTCTTCATCAAAGCCAACGCCAACCTCTTTACGCACCTCAAAAATACATTGACGAATTTTATACGTCAGGTCTGCGTGTAACAA